>JAZSMM010000148.1:0-5154 GCA_045535895.1 Treponema sp. | reverse complement strand
CCGCTTGGCCTCCGACTTAGCGATATATTTAAATTGTTTTTGGTGATTGTTCCCAAAGGCAATGATGAAAAAACTGCACGTGCCAAGGCGATTTCTTTGTTAGATGATATAAAGTCTTCAAAGTCCACGCCTGACAAACTTAAAATCCTAAGCCAGACAGATTCTTCTTTTCAGGCAGGCGATTTGTTTGTCAGCAAAACAGAGCAAGCGGCAATGCAACTTGGTATAAATTATCAGGGGTTGATGGAACTGTTCACAAAAAACAAAAATTTTATTTCTGAGTTGACACCAACAAATACGGATTTTCAGTTTTATATAATTCGAGACAAATATGATGCCAAATTGCTTGGTTTGAGTGATGTCATTCAACCTGACTCAACCGTTACCGTCTATGAGTACATTAGAGAAAATCTTGCTTTACAAAAACAGTCGCAACTGGTGACTGCGGCGGTAAATGAAATTACAAAGGAACTAAGGATTCCGGCGAATTTCCAGATGGTGAAGTCTGGTGGCGAGTTGGATAAATTGCTGGAAAGTTGGTAAGAAAAAGTGGCACGGCGAAAAGGAAGGATTCTTGCTTTTCAGGCTTTATTCTCATGGGATATGGGGTGTTCTTCTGTAGACGATTTGATTGCTTTCCCATGGGCAAATAAAGTTGAAGAAAAAGAACACTCTGAAATCGATGAAACCGTCATATTCGCACGTTTTTTGGTTACAGGAACAATAGAACATATTAATGAAATAGATGATTTGATAAAAAAACATTTAGATTCTTGGGATTTTAACCGTGTAAACAAAGTGGATTTGGCAGTTTTAAGAATAAGCGTGTATGCTTTGTTGTATCAACAAGACGTTCATCCAACTATAATTATCAACGAAGCAATAGATATTTCAAAAGAATTTGGACCTGGAGACACTTTCAAGTTCATAAATGCTGTTTTAGATAACATCCGAAAAGAATATGGACGTTAGGTTGGGTTCAAAATGAAGCTAAAAACTGTTTTTTGGCTTGGCTTTTTTCTTTTGTTTTTGGGAACAACTTTGTCATGCAGAATGGCTTCCCATGAACAATCTTTTTCCGCAAAAATGGACAGTGTGGATGTATTCATAAATATGGGTGATACTGCGTCCGCACTCAAACTGTTGAAAAAATCTGCTAGACAAGCACACAGTGCTTTGCAACGGTTGAGTGTTTACAAAAGATACATGGCTTTGGGTAGTTTTGATTTGGCTGAAAAATGTCTTGTAAAAGGGCTGAAAAGGCTGCCTGAAAGTCCAGAGCTTAGAGCTGCTTATACATGGTTTTTGTCCGGACAAAATCGAATGCAAGAGGCATATGAACATGCGAAAAAACTTGAAGGGACAAACTATGCTTCTATTTTGGCAGAATTTAAGTTGAACAAGGCAATGGAAAGCGGTTCCATTGATTTTATGGACAGTAATTTTGCTTCAGTTTATGCGGACGCTTATGTTTCTTCAAAAAACCAAGCATGGCTTCAGAATGCAGCTTTAGTCTGTGTGGCTTGCGGTGATTATGATGGTGCATATTCATATGTTCCAAAAGGCACGGCCGTTCAACCGTTGTTTTGGGCGTATGTTGCGTATGATGCTCGCCGTTATAATGCATCTTTGGAGCAAATTTCTTCGGTTGCCAAAACTGATATGGACGAAAAGACACTTGTTCTGGCGGCTGATTGTCACAGTGTTCTTGGGGAACAAAATGTTGCACAAGAATTCCGTTCTGAACTTGTCTCTATGCATAACGAAACAAACAACGAAAAAGTTCCGCCACAGATATATATTAATGCTGTCATGTATGCACATCAGAATGGAGAGGATCTTGAAGGATATGAGTTGTTAAAAAAACTTGTTGGCTTGTATCCAGAATATGTGCCAGGCTTGGATATGTATGCAAAATATGGATTGCGAACACTGGATATTCCCAAAGAAAATGCACTGGCCTTGGCTCTTAGGCAGACTGATTTGCGCTCTGCTGGCATGCTGGAATATGACAATCTGCCAAAGGTTGATTTAAACCAGGTGGAAGCAATAATTAGTGCTGCTTTGGAATCAAGTGACAATCCGGAAATAGCTTCTGTCTTGTTTTCTTTTAACTCCAACGCTTTGGTTGCCCCAGATTTGTTGGCAGAAGAAAAAATAGCAAACCTTTGGCTTTTGTTGGAGCATTATAGTACGCAGGGAATCTATCCAGCGGAAATAATAGAACTTGCAATCCCGATTCTGATTCGTCATGGACAGTCTTTGGAAGCCAAGGTTCTTTTTGATAAATATTTGCAAAGCCGTTTTGCTACAGACTCGTATGACGAGCTTGTTTTACAGTTTTCACCTAAAGAATGTGAATATGCGGCTTACTTTTTGGCAAACGGAATAGGTGGCTACGAGGATTTTAGGTTGGCCTTGCTTTTATATGAAACGATTGCCAACGATAAAAGAGAGCATTATCCTGATTTGGCCAGTTCTCCGTTTTATAAACCAAGCGTTCCTGTTTTAGTGAATCTTGCCGAGTTGTATGCTGCTACACGGCAATTCAAAAAGGCTAAGGACTTGTACAGTGAGGCTGCGGGGTTTGCAACAGATACAGCATACAAGGCAGAGGTTATGTTCAGGCTTGCCAATCTTCAGCATGAAACAGGGGACAACCGGGCTGCTGCGATTTCTTTGGATTACTGCTTGTCCATTATGCCCTCTCATGCGAAAGCGAGAATTCTTCAAAATCGTATTTCTAATAAATGACAATTTAATGGATGTTGCAAAAAATCCTTAAAAATGCAATAATCCGCTATATTTCACTTTATATAAGAGGCTTTTATCATGTCAAAATTGCGCGGTGCATTTACCGCACTTGTTACACCAATGAACAAAGATGGTTCTATTGACTACGATGGATTCCGTGAACTTCTTCGTTACCAAATGGACAATGGCATTACAGGTATTCTTCCTTTGGGAACTACGGGTGAAACGCCTACTTTGGAAGAAGTTGGGGAAGAAGACACGATTATAGACATTGCGGTTGAGGAAGTTGCTGCGTACAAGAAAAAGCAAAATCGTGAAATACCTCTTATCGTCGGTGCAGGAAGCAATAATACGGCCGAAGCCATTCGCTATGTAAAGCGTGCCAAAGAAAAAGGAGCGGATTATGCTCTGGTTGTTTCTCCTTATTACAACAAACCTTCAGACGAGGGGATATTTAGGCATTATGAGGCCGTTTCAAAGATTGGTATTCCGATTATTGTTTACAATATTGCAGGACGAACTGGCAAGAATATTTCAACATCCCTGCTGATGCGTATTGCAGAACTTCCGAACATTGCAGGAGTAAAAGAGGCTTCTGGTGACATAAATCAGATGATGGAAGTAATTGCAAAAATCGCTCGCAAAAAAAAGGACTTTTGTGTTTTGAGCGGTGATGACGGTCTTACTGTTCCTATGGTGGCGGCAGGAGGTGATGGTGTTATTTCCGTTGTGTCCAATCTTGCGCCAGCTCTTGTGACAGAAATGACTATGGCTGCGATAAACGGCGACTTTGAAAAAGCCCGTGACATACATTATAGGTTGTTGCCTTTCTTTAAGGCGGCTTTTTGTGACGGAAACCCTTCTTCCATAAAATATGCCATGAATTTGAAAGGTCTACCGGCCGGTTCTTTGAGGCTTCCTTTGGTAGAAGTGAACGATGACGCCAAAAAAACGATACAGTCCGCCATGGAAGAATGCGGTTTATAAAAGAGAGAATTCTTGAGAGGAAATTATGGGTAAAATTGCTGTTGGAGTTTTAGGTTCAACCGGAATGGTTGGACAGCGTTATATTTATTTGTTGGCAAATCACCCTTGGTTTGAGGTGACTTATGTTGCGGCTTCTCCTAGATCGGCCGGGAAGTCTTACAAAGATGCTGTTGATTCAAGATGGCTTATTGGTAGCACAATTCCAGAAGGCGTTGAAAATCTTATTGTTCAAGATGCTAACGATGTTAAAGCCGCAATTGGCAAATGCAAGTTTGTGTTTAGTGCTTTGGAGATGGACAAAGATGCAATAAAATCTTTGGAAAGTGCATACGCAGAGCAAGGAATACCTGTTGTTTCAAATGCTAGCGCAAACCGTTGGACGGAAGATGTTCCCATGTTGATTCCAGAAATCAACCCCGACCATACGGATGTGATTGCGGCACAGAAAAAGCACCACGGTTGGGACAAAGGTTTTGTTGTTGTCAAGCCGAATTGTTCCTTGCAGTCCTATATGATGCCGATTTTTGCCTTGCAACAAGCCGGATATCCTGTGAAAAGGATGATTGTTACGACTTTACAGGCAACCAGTGGAGCAGGTTATCCTGGTGTGCCTTCTTTCGACATGATAGACAACATTGTCCCTTATATCGGTGGAGAAGAAGAAAAGACGGAAACGGAAGTCTTGAAAATATTGGGAAAAGTTGAAGGTGAAAAAATTGTGAACGCTGCCGGACCTTTAGTGGCGGCGCATTGCAATCGTGTTCCAGTGATTGACGGGCACACGGCTTGTGTTAGCCTTGAGTTTGACCTTCCTGAATCCCAAAAACCAACTCTTGAAGAAATTGAGCGAATTTGGACTTCTTTTCGTGCTTTGCCGCAGGAATTGGAATTGCCAAGTGCACCTGTTACGCCTATAATTGTACGCCATGAACCCAATCGGCCGCAACCACGCCGAGACCGTGAAAACGACAAGGGAATGGCTGTTACGATTGGACGTTTAAGAAAATGTCCTGTGTTCGACATACGCTTTGTTGCGCTCAGCCACAACACCAAACGGGGGGCGGCAATGGGTGGAATCTTGAACGCAGAGTTGTTAGAGGCAAAAGGCTTTTTTGACAACTTGTAAGAATTTAGTCTTTGCTTGGATTCTGTTCTTGTGGTTTCATTCACTTAGTTGATTTTGTAGCTCCTTGGCGAATTCCCCCAGCTTGAAGTGGGATTTTGTACCTGTCTGGATGGGGAAAACTTCATCCAGACTGTAGTCGAAAAAATCTTTGTTGTTTTTTATTTTATAGAAACCTTTTATTTTGTAAAATTCGTCCTAAACGTCTGTTACATATTTGTGGTATTTCTTTTCTTCTGATGCAATGCCGAAAAGCAAACCTTGAACAACATCGTTGAAGGAGATTGTTT
>JAZSMM010000080.1:0-2504 GCA_045535895.1 Treponema sp. | reverse complement strand
CTTGCCTTCCCCCACGTTTACATGCACACGGTTGCATGTAGCCACGGCTTTGTGTTTTTGCTTTACGTACGGACGGGCGGGATTTGCAACTTTTTATTTTTGAACTATACTATATCAATGCAAACGGATTCCATTTCTTCTGTCCAGTATGACAAGATGATAAACACACCTATTCCACGGCTTGTGGGAACTTTGGCTGTTCCTACTGTGGTTTCTATGCTTGTGACTTCTGTTTATAACATGGCGGACACCTATTTTGTTTCCCAAATCAACACAGAAGCAAGTGCCGCCGTGGGAATTGTGTTCCCGATAATGGCAATCATCCAAGCCTTCGGTTTTACCTTGGGAATGGGATGTGGCTCAATCATTTCCCGACGACTGGGAGAAAAAAACAACAGACAGGCGAATGTTGTGGCATCCACAGCTTTTTTTTCGTCCTTGTTAATAGGACTTTTTGTTACTTTTTTGGGGAACATGTTTTCTAACCAGTTTATGAAGGCTGTAGGAGCTTCTGCTACCGTCCTTCCTTATGCCACCTCCTACGCACGTTATATTTTTTATGGGGCACCTTTTATGGTCGCATCGTTTGTGTTGAACAATATTTTACGTTCAGAAGGCAAGGCTTTGTTTTCCATGATTGCCTTGGCGGCAGGAGGTGTGCTGAATATAGTCTTGGATCCTGTCTTTATTTTCGTTTTAAAGCTAGGAATAGGAGGGGCTGCCATTGCCACTCTTGCAAGCCAGATGGTAAGTTTTTGTATTCTTTTGAGCTGGTTTCTTAGACGAAAGGCTATTTGCTCCATCAGTATAAAAAATTTGTCCAAAAATCCGGCTGTGTTGGGTGGTATTGTTCTTACAGGACTTCCTTCCTTGTCCAGGCAAGGGCTCGCAAGTGTTGCCACAATTTTGCTCAATAGAGCATGCGTTCTATATGGAGATGCTGCCGTTGCAGCTATGGCGATAACCACAAAAATCGTGATGTTTGTGGCTTCTATTATGATAGGGATAGGACAAGGTTTTACGCCGGTTGCAGGTTATAATTATGGTGCGAAAAGGTTCGACAGGGTGAAAAGTTCTTATTGGTTCACTGTGGTGGCAGGAATGGTTGTCCTGGGGTTTTTGTCGGTTTTTGGGTTTGTTTTTGCCAAAGAAATTGTGTCTTTTTTTAGGAACGACCCGCAGGTGATAGCCATTGGAACGGTTGCCTTGCGTTGGCAGATTGCGGTTTTGCCTTTGCACCCGTTGATTGTTGCCACAAACATGCTCTTGCAGTCCACAGGATATGTAACTCAGTCTACCTTTTTATCTTGCAACAGGCAAGGTGTTTATTTTATTCCGATTATCTTGCTGTTTCCTAGTTTGTTGGGCTTGTTTGGCATAGAAATTGCGCAAGCCTGTGCTGATTTTCTTAGTGTGCTTACGGCGATTCCGTATCTTGTTTGGTTCATGAAAAAAATTAATCATTTCCCAAAAAACGATATTTGATGATATAATTATAAGACATTCACAATAAGCGTTTTCGCTGTAAAAGAGGTTTCAAATGGCAAATGCAATGACAAAGTGGGCAAGAATTCAATATCAGCCCAATCTTCCGTTGGAGAAAGGCAAATATGTGACGGCATGTAAAGAACACATAGAGTTGTCTAAACAAGCCGCTTCAGAGGGAATGGTTCTTTTAAAAAATCAGGATAATCTGCTTCCTTTGGCACACGGAAGCAAAATTGCGTTGTTTGGGAAGGGAAGTTTTGATTATGTAAAAGGTGGTGGTGGAAGTGGAGATGTCACCACTGCTTACGTGCGCAATATTTATGAAGGTTTTAAAAAAGAAGGCTCCGTCCAAATATATGAAAATGTTTCTGAATATTACAAAAAAGATGTTGAAAAACAATACGCTTCCGGTGCTGTTCCCGGTATGACCGTGGAACCTGATTTGCCAGAAGCAATGGTAAAAGACGCAAGAGAATTCGCCGATGTTGCTGTGGTTGTAATAAGCCGTTTTTCTGGTGAAGGCTGGGATCGTTCCGCTGTGGAATTCAAGGACGAGGACAATCCATGGGAGGCAGAGTCAAGTCTACCTGAGTTGGCAAAAAAAATATTTCCGAAAAGCGATTATTATTTGTCCGAAAAAGAAGAGAAAATGATTTGCGCCGTTAAGGCTGAGTTTGAAAAAATCGTGGTGGTTTTAAATGTGGGCGGAGTTGTTGATACCACATGGATAAAAAACGACGAACGGATTTCTTCTGCTTTGTTGGCGTGGCAAGGCGGCATGGAAGGCGGTCTTGCCATGGCAGAGGTGTTGACAGGTGTTGTCGTCCCGTCCGGCAAACTTACGGACACGTTTGCGTCTTCACTTGACGACTATCCGTCCACTTGCAACTTCCATGAGTCTCCCCATTATGTCGATTACACGGAAGATGTTTATGTCGGTTACCGTTATTTTGAAACTATTCCTGGCGCGGACAAGAAAGTGTGCTATCCATTTGGATTCGGTCTTTCCTATACAA
>JAZSMM010000296.1:0-1869 GCA_045535895.1 Treponema sp. | reverse complement strand
ATCCTGTCAAACATCCGTGTGACGACATCAGTCATGTCGGCGATTTCTTTTTCCGCCCGGATGACGTAGGCGGCCGCATTCTCTTTTGCACCAGTTTCGGTGAAGTCCAGCCTGTATACGTCCGGAGTTTCATCTTGCTTGGGCTTTATGACAAGTTCCGTTAACGATGCAATTTGTTTGGCAAAAGGCAGGAACAATAGGGTATTGAGCACGTTGAAAACCGTATGCAACATTGCGATATGGTATGTTATGTTGGCTTCTACAGGTCTGGGAACAAGCATGTCCACAAGAGCTAGCAACGGCCGAAGGAAAATAGCCGCTAATACCGTCCCCGTTACATTGAACATGACGTGAATCAGGGCGGCCCGTCGTGCGTTTACCTTTGTTCCAATGGCGGCAATCACAGCGTCCACTGTTGAACCGATGTTGCTTCCCAAGACCATTGCCGCCGCAAATTCCCAAGGAAGAAGACCGTTGTGCGACATGGTCAAGATGATAGCTGTGGAAGCGCTGGAGGAGTGCAGCAAAACGGTTATCACCATTCCAGCGGTTATCCCTATTATTATGCTTAAGGCTCCTCTGTCAGTCCATGCTGCAAGAAAACCTATGTTTTCAGCGTCAAGGACGGGTATCGCCTTTGAAAGGAGGTCCAGCCCCAAAAAAAGCAGCCCAAAGCCCATCAAGGCTTCACCGACGCTTTGCTTTTTTATTCTTTTGATGCAAGTTAGTATGTATCCTATTCCAAAGACAGGAATGGCCATGGCCGCAATTTTGAAGTTGAAACCAAAGAATGCCACAATCCATGCCGTTATGGTGGTTCCTATATTTGCACCAAAAATTATTCCCACGGATTGTGTTAGAGAAAGAAGCCCTGCGTTCACAAAAGAAACGACCATTACGGTTGTCGCACCTGACGACTGGATTATCATCGTGATGAACATGCCCGTGAGCATTGCCAGTATACGATTTCCCGTCATCATCCCCAGAATTTTATGAAGGCTTTCACCTGCGCTTTTCTGGATTCCGTCGCTCATCATTTTCATGCCGTAAAGCAGGAATCCCAGGGCCCCTACAAGTTGAAAAGTAATGGAAATAATCTGCACGCAAAAACAGTACCAGAAAGAATTAATTTTTTCAACCGTTATGGTGGATAGTATTGTCGAGGAACAAACATTCAGTTATAGTGTTCATATGCGAAAAATAAACTTTGCGTTTTTGCTTTTTTTGATGGCGTTGCTTGCCGTCTTCATCGTTGGTTGTTCAAAAAGTAAAAAAAATGATATAGAAAATGCTGTTTTGCTGGAACCTACCGCTGTTTCTGACCAAGACATGGTGTCCTTGCAGTCCGTGAAAAATTTTCCCGAGCCCAACCGGCGTGTGGCGCTTTTGCTGGGTTATGGGTATAACGAAGAAGATTTTGTAAAGACTACGATGGAAAAGTTGAAGTCTGCTTTTGGCATGGCACAGGACGGCGGGGCTCTTGTTTGTTATGTCTTTCCTGATGATTTTGGTCGTGGCTCCTCTGCTAGAATTTCTTTGTTGCCGGGCATGCTGAAAGAAGACGAAGTTTCTGCATTGGTTCTTGTGGGGGCTCCAGAAGGAACTCATCGTGCCCTTGCTTCGCTGCAAGATTCTTCTGGAGGTTCCATAGGTTATCCTGTAATTTCACTTTTACCACAAGATGATGTTCTTGGCATGGAGGCCGCCTGTGACCTTGTAATGGACTACCTCCCTTCTGCTGCAAAGGAAGAAGACAACAAGGAAGAAAGCGAAATCGTAATCGACAATGTGCTGTCTTTGATTGAAAGGGCTGTCTATTATGCTTCCATAATACCTTTGGATGTCACGGAAGGGTTTGACAAAAGCCTT
>JAZSMM010000032.1:0-10786 GCA_045535895.1 Treponema sp. | reverse complement strand
GTAAATCTGGTAGTTTGTCACAGAATCCAATCTGCCGGGTCTTGCCCAATCATTGTAATCCCCATGAACAACTTCACCCATTAGCCAAAACCCAGGCTTTTTGTTTTTGCAGTGGTCGCTCAGGGCATCTAAAAAATCCTTGGAAATCACGTCTGCTGCATCCAAGCGAAGTCCGTCAATCTTGAATGTGTCAATCCAAAAATCCACCGCTGCAAAAAGATAGTTCCTTACCTGTTGATTTTCAAGGTTCAATTTTACCAAATCCTTGCAGCCTGCCCAGCCGTCGTAATCAAAATTGTCCCCAAGGCAACTTTTCCGGTTGAAGTCCACATTCAAATACCAATCTTTGTAAGAGGAATTCCAGCCGTTTTGCTGCAAATCTTTGAAAGCAAAAAAGTGCCGCCCTGTGTGATTGAAAACTCCGTCCAAAACCACGGCGATTCCCCGGTTATGGCACTCCTTGCAAAAAGCGGCAAAACTTTCGTTGTTTCCAAGGCGGCGGTCCACGTGGAAATAATCCAAGGTGTCGTAGCCGTGGGCGGTGGATTCAAAAACGGGCCCTATGTAAAGGGCGTTCACACCAAGGCTTTTTATTCTATCCAGTTCAGCAGCAAGTTTTTCAAAGGCGTTGCCAGCAGGACAGGAAAAATCGTTGCCTTTTGGGCAGCCACAAAGCCCCAAAGGATAAATGTGGTAAAAAAATTTGTCAGAAAAAAGTGTGTTCATAAAAAACCTCTTGAAGTGTTGTCTGTTTTTATATACCGAACGGTACACAAAACAACAAAAATATATATACCAAACGGTATATAAAATGTCAAGGACATTTTACTCTTTTTTTATAGAACAATCCTGTCATTCCGATTAAACAATTCATGCAATCCTGAATTTTTCCTTTGTAAATTATATTCCTTCCTTGTATAATAAAGTATGACTTTAAGCAGAATAATGTGAAATTCTGGGGGCAATATTTATGAGGAAATTGACCAAGTTGTTTTATTTTGGGAGCATCGGCATTGTCGTTATTTTTGCGGCGGCGTTGTTCGTCTCGTTGCGGCTGTTCAACCAAACTGAAACACCCTCAATCTCCCATAAAAAAGAAAAGCTCATAATAGGATTCTCGCAGATTGGTACGGAAAGCGCATGGAGAATCCAAAACACAAAATCTGTTTTTGAAGCCGCAAAAAAAAAGGACATTGAAATTTTATATGACGACGCAAAGCAAAAACAAAGCAATCAACTAAAAGCAATCCGTTCTTTTATTGTGTATCAAGTTGATGTCATTGTTTTTGTTCCCATTGTCGCAGACGGATGGGACAATGTTCTCCAAGAAGCAAAAGAAGCCGGCATCCCGGTTTTGGTCATAGACAGGCAAATCAACGCAGACCCTTCCTTGTACGCAGGTTTTTTGGGTGAAGACGGTTTTGAGCAAGGAAAATCAGCGGCCAAATTTTTGATAGGAAAATGCAAGGAAAGTCCTGAAGAAAAAATAAACATCCTGGAACTGGCAGGAACGGCGAATTCTTCCATAGCGGTCGCAAGGGCAGAAGGCTTCAGGTCCATTATAAAAAACGACTCGCGATTCAACATTATTCATACGGAAGACGGCGACTTTTTGCGTTCCCGCGGAAAGGAAATCATGGACAAAATCCTTGCCGAAAACGGAGACTTGAAAATCGGCGACAATATCATAGACGTGATTTTTTCCCACAACGACCCGATGACCTTGGGGCTTTTGGAATCCTTGGAAGAAAACAACATTTCCCCAAAGGAAGCAATAATCATTTCCATAGACGCCGAACAAGAGTCCATTGACGCACTTAAGGAAGGAAAACTAAATTGTGTTGTGGAATGCAACCCCAACCTTGGCCCCACCTTGATGGATTTGGTTCAAAAAGTTGCCAACGGAGAAACGATTCCAAGAACTACGTATATGCAAGAAACCGTTTTCACGGAAAACGACGATTTTTCCACCTACAAGTCAAGAGGATATTGAAAAATGAAGTCGGACAACAAATACAGCTTGAAAAAGATTTTGCAATACTCCTACACTTTTTTGCTTTTTCTGATGGTCATTCCAACCGTCTATTCCATAATCGTCTTGAACATACACACAAAAAAATACGACAAAATCATAACCAATGTAAGCTATGCCAACGACATAAACCAAATCGCAAAGACGACAATTCCAAATGAACTTTGGGACATTGTGTGCGGCAGAAAAAACTTTGCCCAAGGCAACCAATATATAATGCTGAACGAGGTTTTTTCCGGAATACGGGCAATGGAGATGAATTCCATGGATTCAATAAACCAGGAAAAACTCGAAGTTGCAAACAGGACCTGCACTACGCTTTTGAACAACATAAAAAAACTGGAACAGCAAATAAAAGAAGGTTCTTCCGTAAAAGAAAACGAAGCCTTTCTTGACGACATCAGGTCAATAACGGTGCTTTTTTCAGATGTCATGCAGGACTTCATCATGTCCGAAATAAGGATTGCAACACAAACCAACCAGTCAATAAAAATATCTTCCATCACTTTGACTGTGCTGCAAATCATAATACTGCTTTTTTCTGCCATAGTTTCCATAAGCAGTTTTGTTTCCGCATCCAAAAACATAAATTCGTCACTTTCAAACATGGAGGAATTTTCAACGGAGATTGCGCAGGGAAACCTTTCCGCCAGGACAAGCACGCCGGACTTGCTTGAGCTAAAACCCCTTGCAAAGAACATGAACATCATGGCAAGCCAAATCGACTTGCTAATCAAACAAAACATTGAGGAAGAAAAGAACTTCCAAAAGGCGGAAATGAAAGCTCTTCAGGCACAAATCACGCCGCATTTTTTGTACAACACGTTGGACACGATTCTTTGGCTTGCGGAAGAGGAAAAAACGGATGATGCCGTGAAAATCACGAAAGCACTTTCGGACTTTTTGCGGATTTCTCTTAGCAGAGGGCATGAATGGGTTACAATCCAACAGGAAATCGACCACATAAAAAACTATCTTACAATCCAAAAAATTCGTTACGCAGATGTCCTGAACTATGAAATTGTTGTGAACGACGAGCTGATGAACTACAAAACCATCAAGCTGGTTCTGCAACCTTTGGTGGAAAACGCAATATACCATGGAATAAAGAACAAGCGGGGACGAGGCAACCTGCAGGTCCACGCAGATTTTGTGGACGAGTCAAAGACGGCAATCAGGTTTTTGGTGCAGGACGACGGAGCGGGATTTTCAGCGGAAAGGCTGCATGAGGTTTCCTCTGAACTGGCAGACGCCTTTGAGAACAGCGAAAAACTGAATTCCGTGTACGGACTTTACAATGTGAACAAAAAACTAAAACTGTATTACGGAAACAAAACAAACGGTCTTGAAATAAAATCTGAACACCACAAAGGTGCAAGTATTTCTTTTGTAATTCCATGCATGACAGGAGAAGAGAATGTATAGCGTGTTTTTGGTTGACGACGAACCAATCCTTCTTGAAGGCATCCGTTCTAAAATAGATTGGGAGTCAATCGGACTTAACTTTGTGGGCGAAGCCACCGACGGAGAAATCGCCCTTTCAATGCTGCAGGAAATAAAACCAGACATCCTGATTACGGACATAAAGATGCCTTTTATGGACGGGTTGGAACTTTCCAGCGCCATAAAAAAAATACAACCGTGGATAAAAATCATAATTCTTTCCGGACACGACAAATTCGACTATGCCAAGAAAGCCATCTCCGTGGGGGTAGAAGATTACATCCTAAAGCCTTTCACGGCTGACGAGGTGGTCGAAAGCCTAAAGAAGGTTTGCACCCAGATAGACAAGGACAGAAAGCAGCTTTCAAACATCTCCAAAATGGAAGAGGAGTTGAAGTCCAAGAACAAGTTGATTCAAAAAGAATTCTTGAACGATTTGGTTCACGGTGCAATTGACAATGACTCCATCATGGAAAAAAGCAATGAACTGGGAATTGACTTGAAGTCAAACAATTTCCAAGTCTTGATCAGCAAAATAGAAAGCAAAACAAGCAGCTTCCAAGAACAACGCCAGGCCTGCTCGCTTGTAAACTCCTATTCTGCGGCATGGTCGCACGCACTGAGTTTTTTCCACAACGACAACCTGCTGGTCTGCATACTCAAAGGCAAGGACAAGCCGGAACTGGAAGAAAACACGTTCCACATAGCAGAAACAATAGAGCACATCCTTTCCAAAAACAACAACTGCAAGGTGACCTCGGCAATAGGAAAGACAGTGGACGCAATTGAAAAAATCCCAGAATCATACAACGAGGCAAAAAAAATCCTTGGCATCACACAATCGGAAAAAAGCATTATCATAAGTTCGGAAGACATAGACTTGGACAACACGGAGCTTTTGAACCTAAAGGAAAGCAACCCTCTTGTGGAACGTCTAAAATACGCCGGAAAATCCGAAATCCCGACATTGATAGAGGAATCCCTTGCCTTGATTCGGAACAACCCAGGTCAATTCAAAGTTTTCTCGTCATATGTCCTGGTGGACTTGATTTTTGCGGTTTCAAAACTGGTGGGAAGTTTCGGGGGCGACTTGAAAGCTGAAAACCCGCAAATGATTCACCGGGACTTCATCGACGATGCTGTGGCGGACGAAAATGCCTTTGTCTCTAAAATGCAGGCGATTCTGGATTTTGCGCTTGCTTACAGGGACTCCAAGATGACCAGCCGCTACGGAAAAGTAATATTAAAGGCAAAGGATTTCATAGAGCAAAATTATTCCAACCAAAACATAACCTTGCCTTTGGTGGCGGAACAAGTGTGCCTAAGCCCGAATCATTTCAGCGCGATTTTTTCACAAGAATGCAACACCACGTTCATTGAATACTTGACAAACGTCCGAATAGAACATGCCAAGCAGTTAATCAAAAACACCGAGATGAAAGGCTACGACATCGCATACGAATGCGGCTTCAGCGACCCGCACTATTTCAGCTACATCTTTAAAAAAAACACGGGGCTTACACCCCGTGAATACAAAAGTTCAAGTGCAACACCCTGAACAGGTACAGAGTGTTGGTTCATCCTGCCATGGCACCCAGTTTCTTCTTCCTTATGGAAAGAATAACACTTTGGAGGAGGATGAAGAAGCAGAGCATAAGACCTGTTGTTATACTTTGCCAATAGGGTTCACGCAAACCAGAAGCCACAACTATATTGTTGATTGTCTTCAGCGACATAACACCAAACAATGTTCCTACAACACTACCAACACCACCGGAAAGCAAAGTTCCTCCAATGATAGAAGATGCAATCGCCTGCATTTCTGACTGCGTTGCATTGGCGGCGTTTCCTGCTCCTGTGTGCAACAAATAGACAAACCCTGCTATTCCTGCCAAAAGACCGCAAAGTATATACGCAAAGAATTTCGTCCTGTTCACATTTATTCCAAGCATAAGGGCGCTTTCGCTGTTGCCGCCAACCGCATAAAGATTCCTTCCAAACCTTGTCCATTTTAAGACGACCCAAAGAATCAGCACAACGACAATGGCAATTATAACGCCAAGCTCTATGTACGAAGGAATGAACCTTCCGTTCTTGGCATATGTACCAATCAAAGGCAACTCAAGGTAGAAATCTTTCAGTGCGTTGAACGCTTCGTTGGCGGCGGTCCTGGGAACCTTGCTTACAATCGTTGTCATGCCCCTTGTGAAAAACATTCCTGCCAAAGTAACGATAAACGGCTGGATTTTAAGATAGGAAATCAAGAATCCTTGAATTGTACCGATGACCAATCCTATTCCCAACGCAATCAACAGCGAAGTAAAAATTCCACCGCCAAAATCATCCATGACAACAACGGAAGTCATCGTAATAAGCGCGACCGTACCACCTACAGAAATGTCAATTCCGCCGGTTATCATAACTATGGTAAGTCCACAGGATATGATGATTAGATATGCGTTGTTGTTGAAAATATCCAAGAATTGTTGTGGGTTCAAAAAACCACCACCCCATACGACCATTGCGAAAAGGTACATAATCACAAAAGTACAAATTGTGATGGTCAAAAGCAATGTTGTATTTGACAAAGGCTGCTTGTCTTTTGATTTTCCAAACATGTTATTTTGCCTCCGCTTTTACAAATTTGTTCGCAACAGTTGCGCGCAACTTGTTGAACCAACTTTTCACCACAGGGGAACCAAGGACAACTATGACAATAATCACAATCGCTTTGTATGCCTTTACAGCTGTGGAAGAAACTTTCATTGCATACAATGTAATCGTCAAAGTCTGTATGATATAAGCTCCAATTATTGAACCCGTCAACTTGAATTTTCCACCGCTCAACGCATTGCCACCGATTGCCACCGCCAAAATCGCATCCATCTCTATGTCTATGAGAATCGTTTCATGGTTGATCAGCCCGATTCTACAGACATTCATGGAACCAGCCAAAGAAACACATACGCCAAGAATAACGAACACAAGCAACTTCATAAGCACGGGGCTTATTCCGTTCAACTTGGCGGCTCTTTCGTTTATACCAACGGATTGGATGTACAATCCTATCGTGGTGAATTTCAACAGCGCATTTATAAGCAGTATGAACAAAACCACAATTATAATCGGACTAGGGATTGGAATTCCAGGAATAAAACCGCCCAAAAAACTTAAAAGTGGGCTGTCCACGTTGGGGGTGGCACCGCCGTTTATCCAATAGGCAATCGGTCGTCCGGCGGTATACAAAATCAAAGAGGCAATCATAGGCTGGATATTGAATTTTGCAATCAAGACTCCGTTGAACAGGCAGAACAATATCGCAACACAACAAGCCAATATCAAAGCCAAAAGAATCACCGGGACGGTAATTACATTCGCCTTCAAGACCTTTACAAAAATACTGCCGGCAATTGCAGCGGCCGCACCAATACTTATGTCCTGTCCCCTTGTCGCGGAAGTTACAAGGGTCATGCCAATCGCAAGAATTACAAGCTCCGACGCACCGTTCAAAATACTAATCAAGTTCCCAGCAAGAACCATGTTCCCCATGTTGTTCTGTTTGATTGCAATGGAAAAAAAACCGGGATCTCTTATCAAATTGAACACGACAAGCAGCAGCAATGAAAAAATAGGAATTGCCAACTGTGATTGCGTCAACTTTCTTAATTGAACAGAAACAAAATTCTTATTGCTCATTGTGACCACTTCCTCCTGCAATTGTACGCATAATATTATCTTGGTTTAATTCCTTGTCCTTGAGTTCTCCTACAATCCTTCTGTCGCGCATAACTATCAGACGGGAACAAACATTGAGCATTTCCTGAATCTCAGAAGAAATGAACGTCACAGCCACGCCGTCTTGCGCCAACTTTAAAACCTGCTTTTGGATTTCTACTTTCGTACCAACGTCAATTCCCCTTGTAGGTTCGTCCAAAATCAAGTATTGGGGATTTGTCAGCAGCCAGCGGGCAAGAATGACTTTCTGTTGGTTTCCGCCGGACAAGGACTTTATCGGTGTTTCCTTTGAGGCGGTTTTTATGTTCAACAAACTTATGAATTCATCTGCGAATTTCTCTGATTCCGCCCTGGAAAACGGCTTGAAAAATCCATTCAAAACCTGCAACGCAAGAATTATATTTTCACGGACAGACAAGTCCTGTATTATTCCATCTCCTTTCCTGTCTTCTGGAAGATAACCTATTCCGTTTTTCATCGCATCTTTTGGGCTGGATATTTTTACGCTCTTTCCATGCATTTTCACAGTGCCGCCTGTAACCCTGTCAGCGGCAAAAACAGCACGGACACTTTCGCTGCGTCCTGAACCCAAAAGTCCTGTGAATCCATTCACCTCGCCTTTTTTAATTTCAAAATCGAAAGGTCTTACACCTTCTGCGCTGGAAAGATCGTGGGCTTCATAAACCACTTCTTCTTTTCCAGAAAAAACCTTCTTTTCGTCTTTTAATTTGGAGATGTCCTCCAAATCTTTGCCTAACATTGCCGAAATCAAGTCGACTTCAGGCATGTCCTTTATTTCGTATTCTCCTACAAGTTCGCCATTTCTTAAAACAGTAATCTTGTCACAAATTTCATAAACCTGATCAAGAAAGTGCGTTATGAATATTATTCCAACGCCACGAGCCTTCAAGTCACGCATCAACTTGAACAGCAAGGCAACTTCCCGTTCATCCAAAGAAGATGTGGGTTCATCCAAGATAAGGACTTTGCATTCCATGTCAACCGCACGTGCAATTGCAACCATCTGTTGAACAGCCAATGAACAAGTCCCAAGCTGCTGGGTGGCTTTTGCCGGAATGCTCAACTTTGCCAAAATATCGTCGGCTTTTTTTTCCTGCGACTTCCAATTAACAAAACGATAATTTCCGCGTCCAATGAATATATTCTCTGCAACGGTCAGATTTGGGCAAAGCGTAATTTCTTGATATACGGTGCTGATTCCAAGATTTTGTGCATCCTGCGGAGAACGAATGGAAACTGGCTCGTCATGTCCTTCTATTCTGATTTCACCTGAATCCTTTTCGTAAACGCCGGTGAGGACTTTGACCAACGTGGATTTGCCGGCTCCATTCTCACCCATCAAAGCGTGTATCTCGCCCTTGCGTAAAGTAAAATCAACGTCACTCAATGCCTTTACCCCGGGGAATTCTTTGGAAATTCCTCGCATGGTCAAAACAACATTATCGCTCATTAAAACCACCTATCCTGCTTTCCATAAAAAAACGGCGTAAAGCAAACCTTCCCAAGAGAATGCTTTACGCCGAACCAACTCATAAATTAGTCGCCAAGACCGTACTGGTCAATGTCAGCCTTTGTGATTGTTTTGGCATCAAAACCTTTTTCATCAGAAATAACTTTCTTTGCAGGGATGTTGCCGGTTCTGATCATTTCTTCAATAACAGCTGCCTGGAATGGAGAACATTGTCCGTCATAGTTCCAGTTGCCTTCAAGAAGTTCCCTAAGAGCCCATTTGTTGCAGTCAAAGCCCATGATAATAACATCGCCGTTTACACCGTGGGTAATACCGGCTTCGTCAAGAGCTGCGACAGCGCCTTTTGCCATACCATCGTTTTCCGCATAAATTACGTTGAATTTTTCACCAGAGTTGATAACAGATTCAACAATTTTCTTTGCTTCTGCTTCGTCCCAAGTGGCGGTCTGCTGGATAACCTTTTTCATTGTGCCTTTTGCGAATTCTGCGTCCAAAGCGGCAGTGCGTCCAATCTGTGCGTCGCTACCCATAGCACCTTGAATGTGAATTACGTTGTACTCAGGCAAATTTTGTGCCTTAAGCCATTCAATAGCTGTTGTGCCTTGTTTTGCCATGTCAGAAACTACAGCACATTCGTAAAGATCTTCGCTTGCATTCAACATACGGTCAAAAAGGAACACCTTGATTCCGGCTCTGTTTGCATTCTTGAGTACAGATTCCCAACCGTCTGTAGCAGCAGCAGAAAGAAGGATATAGTCAACACCTTCTGTGATGAACTGAGAAGCTGCGTTCAACTGCTCGTCGTTTTTAAGGCTGTAGAAAGTAGAAACTTTGTAACCTTTGTCCGCAGTAAACACACTTTCAAAGTCTTTTACGTTTGCGGCACGATAACCAGACTCTGAGGGTGGATTGTTTATGATACCAATCTTGATTTCACCAGAATCAGCGGATGAAGCCGCACCTGAATCTGCTTTTCCACCAGCGAACAAACCCATTGCACACAAAAGTACAACCATAACAGCTAAAATTTTTTTCATCTAAAACCTCCTACGTTAGATGCCGTTTGTATTTTTGAGTTTAGCCCAAGAACTTTCAAATTTGAATTAAGTAATTTAAGAATTTCATTTGAAAAAATTATGAAAAAAAACAACCAAAACCATACGTACAAAAAAAGTAGGAATTTTTACTGAAGAAGTTAAAAAATCAATGTCTTAAATCCCCCGCCCATACGTGCGTAAGCAAAAACACAAAGCCGTTTACATGTAACCGTGTTGCATGTAAACGTGGCTGCATGTAAACGTGGGGGAAGGCAAGCGGGTCCGTACGGTGACTAAAGTCACCTACCTAGTTTTGCTTTGTAAAACTAGCACAAATAAAAAACAGAGGTCTTCTCCCTAAAGGGCGCCCTCCTCTGTTTTTTCCTGCGTCCCACTTGACTTCCCCGCATTCCACGCCGCCGACACGGAGTTACCAGCCGCGTGAGCGACGTATACAATAATTTCCTTGCAACCCAGACCACGCAAGTGGGCTGATGTCGGCAAACGGTAACGTGTGCGACGTTTCACTTAAAATTTTCTAAAATTTCAATAAATCCTTACATCAAAAATCTCAAAGTCCCAGCTTTTTTTTGCTGTAATATTTTCAGGTGCTATAATAATTTCTGCAATCTTGTTTTTGTCGTATTTGATGTTGTCGGTCCAAGGCTCTCGGGTCAACCTGTTTAATTTTATTGTTATTTCTTTGACCTTGCCCTTTGAGGTGGTAAAGCTACAAGCATAATCAGCCCAAGAATTGTTGCTGCCAGAAGCAAAAATCCTGAATCTGATTCTGTACTTCTTTCCATCTCCAACAACCTTAAATTTAATAGTATCGCCTTTGCTCAAAAACTCTTTAAGCACATAGCTTGTTGCATAATATTTAATCTCTTGATAATTTCCTGGTCCTGGATTTCCCGTAAGGCCACTGACTTTAAACGAATCGAATTCCTCGCCTTCAAAAAGCGTACTTTCTATTTTTACAACAGCTTTTCCGCCACTGTCACTTTGGTAGTCCCAATTGGAATCCAAAAATGGGTTTACAGCTAT
>JAZSMM010000270.1:0-9127 GCA_045535895.1 Treponema sp. | reverse complement strand
AAAAATTAAGATAAATTTTATCTATTTGAAATCACAGGTGTATGCGGCAAAATAATCCGCACTAGGAATGTAACGCCCAAAAACATAAGGCATAAACAGATTGTTCACCTTGTATTCAAGCTGCGCCATGACAGCCCACATGAAATCACTGTAGACAGTTCCGCCAGGGGCGCTGTAGTCCTTGCCTCCGATGTTCATAAGCTCCAACTCCAAAAAGCCGCCAAGATTGGGAATCAATGAAGCTGTGGGATCTTCGTTGAAAGAAACGATTCCGTTTATGATTCCATCTTTGTTCACGTTTGCACCCACAATCAAACCAACAGCGTTGTCCACGTCGCCGATTTTGGTGCCGCCTATGTTGGTGTTACGTTTGTATTGAGCTCCGGCACCTCTGGGGAAGAACTGCAGACCACCGCCGATTTCATAGTCGTAGTTCTCGTTTTCAAACTCGTACATGAAATCCACTCCAACATAAGGCTTGATTACCAACCCGTTTTTGAAGTTGAACGAGTATTCGTAGCCCAAGCCCACGGCCAAAGGCTTGTTCATAAGGGTGGTGGGGTCGGACATAGGATCTTTTACAGATGACACGGAAGAACCTGTTGTGCCGCTGGTATTTGCGTCCGTTATCTCCTCGTAGTTTACAGCGGCCAAGGCAGAGAAAGTGATTGTCTGTTGGAAAGCAGGCTTCCAGTTTATGTCTGTGCCGAACACCCAGGAGTTCTCTGTGTTGTTCTCGCCGTTTTTCCATGAACCGACTTTAACATTCGCCTTTATGTTTTCCACCCCGAATCCTGCGCTGTACATACCGTAAATCTCCACCTCTCGTCTGTCCAGCTTGAGAAGATCCTGTCCTATTACGGACACGATACCGCCGATTCCATTCCATGGATTTGCGTTTGTGTGGAACAGAGGAAGTCGCATGTCGGCGTTGTTGCTTCCTGTTCGCGTCGTTATGGAGTTGTCGAACACCGATTTTATGGAAGCCTGGCTCAATGTGATTTCAGGTTCTATTCCAGCCGCACGGATCCACCAAGGACCGTATTGTACTTCCGCAATGAAAGTGTTGAACCACATACTGTAGGCTTGGTCTGTCCTTACGTCTTGCGGTTCTACATATCCATCAATGGCATTTGAAGCCCCGTTAAAACTTTCCTCCCAAACTTTGTAGCCGCGCCAAGAATACCAAGCGGAGTTGGACATCTTTAGTGCAACGGAAAGCCGGTTGCGCCTGGGTACAAGTCCCCTGTCCGCATAGGGTGTCCACTCAAACCACAGGTCAGCGGTCATTGTTGTCTTTAATCCCACGGAACCGTCGTTCAAGTCCGTGGTTATGTCGGACCCGTCTTTTTTGTCCGTACGCTCATAGTTCACATCAAACGCAAAGTTGTTGAAAGGTGTCACATAGCAACCAACCTTTGTTGTGAACAAGTCCGCGCCTGTAAGTTTTTTGCTTTTTATTTCAGGTTCGTAACGTTATGAAATATAGGGCATGACCTTTTTCTTTATGTTGTATTCAAGGTGCACCATAAAAGCCAAAGCAGGGTCGTCGCCTGTAAGATCCGCTCCTTCAAACTGGACGAATCCTCTCAGGTTGGGGACAAGGGAATCCCTGTCCGCAAGCTCAAACAAGGATACAAGCACGTTCAGTTGTTCCAGGTTGGAGTAGTTGAACGCCAAGGACATACCTACAGGAATTACGTCATCATAGTCCAAAAAACGGTGGGATTCCAAAAAATCTTCTCCACGGAAGTAAAGGTATGTTCCGCCTCCGACTTCCCATGAGGACTCCTCTGAAAAGCTGTCGTAGCAAAAGTCAAAGCCCACGAAAGGTTTTAGGATCAGGTTGTCTGTGAGGTGGATTTTGTAGTCAACGTTGACCCCCGCTGCATAGGGGTTTGTCTTTAAAGCCGTGTCGTCGTAGTTCACGGCCGCAAGCCCTGAAAGCTCCACTTTTAGTCCGTCAAGGGGCAGAATTGTGGACTCCGCACCAAAAACCCATGCGTTGTCGTTGTTGTCCTTTCCGGGCTTGTAGGAGGCAGCCTTTGCGATGAAGTCGAATTTTTCAAATTCCATGCCTGCGCCCAGCTGACCGGATATGTGGTTTTTATCGGAGAAATCCACATCCAATACGTCGCGTGGCAAGAAGTCCTGCAACAAGGGGAATTTTTGGGTATTGTATCGAAGTGTTGAATATAATGAACGATTGTTTTTTACATACCATCTATCGGTTGCGTCCATCAATCACATCGTCAAAAATTGAAGCAAGAGAGGCTTTGTCCATCTGCATGGGGTGTTTTGTATCCGCTACCTAAAGAAAAAAGTTTTTGTAAACCACATCCGCATTCATCTCGTCGAATGTAAGAACCAAAGGTTTTGATACCCAGGAATTTACATGATCCTGTTCATAGTTGCCGCCCGTTGCCTGGTATGTGTTAAGCCAGGTGAACGACATGTTTTCTATGACAAAGCGGACTCCCGGCTTGTCGTAGCTTTCTTGCATTACGCCGCGGTCTTCCACACCGAACAAAGGCAGGTATAGTTCTATTCCTGCTTTTGTCTCCAGTCCTGCCGACTTGTTTTCAATGTCATATGTGAAAGTTGTTGCGGCTTCCACTCCAAGAGAACCTGTGGAAGCAACTGGCAGTAGTTTTTCCGGTGCAACATCTTCTGAAACAATATCTTCCGTAAAAGCAAAGGACATTGCCAATACGGAAACAACAACCAAGAGCATCTTTTTCATCAATGAATTCCTCCTGAAAAATCGTTTATTTGTGGTCAGTATAGGAATGGCAGGTATTTTTTTAAACCAGAAAAATTGAATGAAAAAACTGTAGTTTTTAGTACGGTTTCTATAAATCCCCGCCCCGTCCGTACGGTAAGCAAAACATGCACACGGCTTCACATTTTGCTTACGTACGGACGGGCGGCTGTCCAAATTTCATATTGACGTACGCCCCCCCGCAGTTGTAAAATATACCCATGAGCAGTTTGGAAATCCTTGACAAATCGATTCGTCGTATACCTGACTTTCCCAAGCCAGGTATTTTGTTTTATGACATTACTGGTGTCCTTGTAAATCCAGAAGCGTTCAAATTTTGCCTAGACACTATGGCGGAATGGTGCAAAGAAATAAAGGCCGATGCTATTTCTGGTGTGGAGTCCAGGGGTTTTCTTTTTGCCGCCCCGCTTGCTGACCGTCTTGGAATCCCTTTGATTCTCATAAGAAAGAAGGGCAAGTTGCCAGGCAAAACTTATTCATGCAAGTATTCATTGGAATATGGCACAGCGGAAATAGAAGCTCATGTTGCGGACATAAAACCAGGCCAAAAAATAGTTGTGATTGACGATTTGATTGCGACTGGCGGTACTTTGGCGGCTGCACGTAGTGTGTTTGAGCAGGGAGGAGCTTCTGTTGTAGAGTTCATGGGTGTTGTTGGGCTTCCTTTTTTGGAATATGAAAATGTCCTGCGGCCTACGCCTGTTCGTACCATGATTGATTACCACAGCGAATAGTTTTACAAAGTTGTTTGTTTTGTAAGGCGGCACAACGGTTTTTTTCCGTTTACCGCCTTTTTCTTGTTTTGGAGGATGTTGCCATGATGCACTTGCTTTTGGCCGTGATTTATCTTTCTTTCATAAGCCTGGGCTTGCCGGATTCCTTGCTTGGTGCTGCTTGGCCTAGCATGTATGTTTTTTTGGATGTCCCTGTTTCTTATGCGGGGATTGTCTCCATGATTATTGCGGCAGGCACAATTTTTTCCAGCTTGCAGAGCGACAGGCTCACCCGTTTGCTTGGCACAGGAAAAGTCACCGCTTTCAGTGTAGCTATGACGGCAATAGCCTTGTTTGGGTTCTCTGTGAGCAATTCATTTTGGCAGCTTTGTTTTTGGGCTGTTCCATATGGTTTGGGAGCGGGAAGCGTGGACGCTTCCTTGAATAATTATGTGGCACTGCATTATGCCAGCCGTCACATGAGTTGGTTGCATTGCATGTGGGGAGTGGGAACTTCCATAGGGCCTTGCGTCATGGGCTATGCTCTTGCGTCCGGACTGGGGTGGAACGCCGGCTACCAGTTCATCAGCCTTTTTCAGGTTGGACTTACGGGAATTCTTTTGTTTAGCATCCCGTTATGGAAGAAGCGCTCTTCTCCAAAATCCAATTCGGAAGCCAATCCCTCGGACAAAGCCCTTTCGTTGCCTGAGATTCTACGGATTCCAGGAGCAAAGCAAGTCATGGTCATGTTCTTTTGTTATTGTGCGTTGGAATCCACGGCAGGCCTTTGGGCTGCAAGTTACCTTTCCCTTTACAGGGGTGTTTCCGCCGAAGTTGCCGCCCGGTGTGCAAGCCTTTTTTATGTTGGAATTACAGTTGGACGTGGCGCAAGTGGATTCTTGACGATTAAATTAAATGACTCGCAAATGATTCGTCTGGGGCAATGCTTTGTTGCAGTAGGAATTATTGCTATGGTTCTTCCTTTCGGAACGGGATTGTCGTTGGCTTCTTTTGTTTTGGTCGGGCTGGGTTGCGCCCCAATCTATCCTTGTGTTATACACTCAACCCCCGCTCACTTTGGTGCGGACAAATCTCAGGCTGTAATTGGAGTTCAAATGGCAAGTGCTTATACGGGAACCTGTCTTATGCCGCCTCTTTTCGGCTTGATTGCAGGCAATGTCTCTGTGTCTGTCCTGCCACTGTTTCTTTTTGCATTCCTTTTGTTGATGTTTTTTATGTATAACTCCCTTTTGAAGAGGACTAAAAATGCCGTCAACTAAAATATGAGTGCAGATAAAAAATACACAGCGGCCATAATCGGTACGGGAAGAATTGGTTTTACCTTGGGATTTGACAAAAAACGCGAACAACCGGCTTCCCATACATTTGCGTTAAAGCAGAACCGGCGGATTAAACTTGTGGCGGGTTGCGATGTTGACGAAGCCCGTTTGAATCTTTGGGGAAAAGAAAACAAAAGATGCCGACTGTATTCTTGTGCAAAAGATTTATTTATAGAAGAAAGAAAAATAGCAGGTGGCGTTCCAGATATAGTTGCAATAGCTGTCAATGAGGCATTTCACCACGAAATCGCATTGGCTGCAATAAAGGAACAACCTAAACTGGTGGTATTGGAAAAGCCCGTGGCCTTGAGCAGTTTGCAGGCAATGGAAATAAAGGAAGCGGCACGAAAAAATGCCGTTCCGGTCATGATAAACCACGAGAGGCGTTTTTCAAGGGATTATATTCTTGCTCGTTCCCTTTTGGGAAAAATAGGAGAACTGCAATGTTTTTCCGCATCGCTGCATTCATACCTCAAGGTTTGGTCCTCCAAAGAAGAAGAAAGCGGAATTTACAGCCTGCTGCATGACGGCACTCATTTGGTGGATGTCACTTTGTTTCTTTTACGGGGTGTTTCCTGCGATAAAGCCGTTGAATTGAGAAATCCCCGTCCTTTTGGCTTTTTGTTTGACAAAGACAAGGACCTTAGGAATCTGTCCGTTTCTTATGATTGCGATGTTTGCCCCTCCGTTACTTTTAATTTTTCCGGCAGAAGTGATTTTTTCGGTTTTGAGCTGGACATCCTTGGAACTTTGGGCAGAGTCAGGATGGGCAACGGGTTTATGGAATTCTATGAAAGCACGGCTTCAAGGCTTTATACAGGATTTCGTTCATTGGAAAAGAAAGACGGTTTTTATCCGCTCATGCTTGGTGACTTGGTGGAATCCGGAAGAATTCGCAGGGGAAAATTCCGGGGGAAAACAGGTTATTTTTCCGGGATGGTGCAGAATGCTGTGGACTACTTGGACGGCAGAGCACCGCTTGGTTCCACGATAGATGACGGCATTGCTGTCCTTTGCATTTTGGAAGAAATGAAAGAGCTTTTAAAAACAGAGGCATCCAAAATCAAGTGATGTTCTTTTTCCTGTAGTCTATGACCATGTATTTTAAGGACCCTTCCGCTCCCTGCGAGTAGACGGAACCGTCTCCACGAATTCCCGTCAAGGCGGTCTTTAGCCTTTCGTATGCCACGTCACGGCAGATTCCGCCCTCGTTGTTTGTGCACAGGATGAAACTTCGTCTGCCACCGTCTTTGGCATTCAAATTCAACACTGCGTGGCCTGTTGTTCCGCTTCCTGCGAAGAAGTCTAGCACGAGGGCTTCTTTGTTTTGAATGGACTCAATTATATGCTCCATGAATGAAAGGGGCTTGGGATAGATAAAACTATTTTCACCTAGTATGTTTTTTAGTTCACGGCTTTCTTGCCTTGCAATCTGCCATGGAATGAAATCTTTTGCCTTTACAAATTTTTCGTTTTTTATCCTTTCTTTCTCATAGATTCTATATCCTTTTCTTGTTTTTTTAAAAATAATGTCGTTTTTTTTCAGTCTTTCGTAAAAAGTGTCGATACCCAGCCGCCATCTTCCGTTTTCTCCGGAATTGGTTGTCCTTGGTCGTATGCATACATATCCTTTTGAAACAAGAGCCGGATCTGCCGGCATATATTTTATTTCGGTGTTCCTATCCGCCTTCAACTCTTCCTTGTTGTAGTCAAAAAGGTGTGTCACGTGATAGTTTTCAGGGTTGTAATATATTGAATAGCCCAGGTTTGGGTTTGCATGTATTGTGTCGCAGCTGCCCCATTTTTCCAGTTGAATTCCCCTTTTGTATTTGCCTTTCTCATCTTCCAAAGGGAATCCAGATGCATCTGGTTCCTTATGCAAGCCCAAGCCTTTGGTTTTTTCATGGCATTTCGCATATACAAGTAGATATTGCATTGTGCTTTCTACAATGCCGCTCTTGTTCCCGCCGGGGTTTGTTTGGCAGCTCACACAAGATATGAAGTTTGCTTCACCAAAGATGTGGTCGCAAAGCAACTTCAAGGAAAACACTTCCTTTGCACCTATGGAAATCATAATGAGTCCTCTTTCCGAAAGCAAGGAAGGAACTTCTTTTAAACGCAAGTCCATAAAGGAAAGCCATTTGGAGTGTGAAAATTCATCTTTGCAGTCCTTGAATGAATCATTGTATGGAAACCATTTTTTCCCTGTGTTGTACGGAGGGTCTATGTAAACCAAGTCTATTTTTTCTTTGTGTGTTTTTTGCAGAAATCGCAGCGCCGCCAAATTTTCTCCTTCAATCAATAGATTGGTTTGTCCGCCGTTGTCCAAAAACAAATCTTTTTGTTCCACAAGAACGGGATTGTGGGTTTTTAATGTTTCATGAATTTGTTCGTGGTGGTCTTCAAATACAAGCCCGTAGTTTTGCCTTTCGAGTTCAGTTTCAAGGTCGTCCAGCAGGTTCACCAGTAAATGGCGGTCGACCTCTTCGACGTTTCGCTTTAACTGTTGTCTTGTCTGCTTTATTCTGAGAAGGAGTTCTGTTCTTTTGTTTTTTGAAATATTGGCCAATTAAATATTCCACCAGAAATGCTCATAAATAAATGTAAAACTTGTAAATAGTTGTCGCTTTTAACATGATTATATAAATAATTGTCGATTATTTCAAGAAATGTGAGGAAAAACTTTATAACCTTTAAATATGGGTTTTTGGAAAAATGTGGAGCGAGAACTGGAGTTCAAAGGTATGTCACGGAAGGAATTGTCTTTTTTGAGCAACGTCCCGATGACAACCATAAATCGTGCCATTGAACGTGACAGCAAGGTTTTTGCAGAAGACGCTTTGCGTGTTGCAAAGGTGCTGGGCGTTTCCATAGAGTTGCTCTTAGAGATTCCAAACGACAACCATGAATGTAAAATCTGCTTTGGTGAAACTCAAAACCTGTGTTTGTTTAAAAAATATTACTCCGTCCTTAAAGCCTTGGAGTCAATGCCAGACGACAGGCGCAAAACCTTATGCAAACTTATCGAGGAAATAACATAAGGAAACCTCTAAAAAATCAACGAAAGGTGAACTTTTAGAGGTTCCCATAACTTTGTAAATTTTGCTGGAATTTATTTTACAAACGTCCTCGTCAAAAAATCCAAGTCCAGTTCAGGGTAGAGAACGTATTTTGAAAGCAACGCATCTACTCTTTTCTTCGCTTCCTCTTTTACGACTGGGCTCAAGTCAATCTTGCCCTTTGCAGGTTTGCCGTCTTTTGTAAGACCGGGTTTTGTTCCTCCAAGAACCAAATTGATGATAGCGGCAATTTCTTTCATTTCTTCTTTGCCCATTCCTAGCGTGGTTACAGCGGGCGTCCCCACACGGATTCCACTGGTCCACCACGGACCTTGAGGGTCGAACGGCAGCGTGTTGCGGTTCAAGGTAACGCCGCATTCAAACATGGCGTTCTCTGCCTGACGACCTGTCAAACCGAAAGTTGTCACGTCAATCAGCATAAGGTGGTTGTCCGTGCCGTTTGTCTGGAGCTTCATGCCTAGTTTGATGCATTCCTCCGCAAGAGCGTTGGCGTTTTCTTGGACCTTATGCGCATATTCTTGATAGGCAGCGCTTCGTGCTTCTTTAAAGGCCACCGCTTTTGCTGCCATTACGTGTGGCAAAGGTCCTCCCAATGCCAACGGGCAGCCTTTGTTCACGCTGTCTGCGAATTCCTGTTTGCAAAGAATCAAAGCCCCACGTGGTCCTCTAAGGGTTTTGTGGGTTGTCGTTGTAACCACGTCCGCCCATTCCACTGGGTTGTTTTCACCTGTAAAGACTTTGCCGGCTACCAAACCTGCGAAATGTGCCATGTCTACCATAAGGACGGCTCCGCATTTGTCTGCAATTTGCCTAAATCGCTTGAAGTTGATTGCCCTAGGATAAGCAGAATATCCTGCCAAAAGAATCAGCGGTTTTATTTGCATGGCAAGTCTTTCAATTTCATCGTAATCCAAGCAACCTGTTTCCTTGTCCACTGTATATGAATAACTTTCAAACATGCGGGCGGAAAGGTTCTGGCGGTATCCGTGCGTCAGATGGCCTCCAGAGTAATAGTCCAGCCCCAAAAGACTTTGGTTGCCCAGTTTTTTACGCAAATCCGTCCATTGTTCTTCTGTCAAATGAGAAAGGTTTGTTTCACCAAGTTTTTCACATTCGGGCATTTCGATTTTCGCATTCAAGATTGCCCAGTATGCCACAAGGTTTGCGTCCGCACCAGAGTGGAACTAAACATAAGTCGGAGGGCCAAGCGGT
>JAZSMM010000020.1:0-7439 GCA_045535895.1 Treponema sp. | reverse complement strand
GCTGTTGTCAGAAACAAATAACCGTAGTTTTTTATTTGTTTAGTTTAAGAAGCTGGCCAAAACAAAGTGTTTTGGTCGGCTTCTGTTTTTAAGAAGGTTTTGCTATGTCTTTTGTTTTGAAAAATGACTTTTTAACGGTTTTGATAGAGGCTCCATGCGAAAAATACCAAGGGAGTCGCTTTGACTGGAACGGTACGGTTGTAGAACTTGACTACAAGAGGGTTCCTTTACTTTCTGCTGAAAAATTTACACACGATGAAGACGTTCGTATTCATGGCAGGGGGTTGCACAACGAGTTTGGAATAAGGGATTGCATTGGTTATGATGACGTTGAAGTTGGAGGGTGGTTTCCAAAAATCGGTACAGGTTGGTTGAAAAAAGACGATGAACCGTATTTTTTCTATAAAAACTATGAATTAAAACCATTGGATTTTACATATGAACAAAAATCCGACACAGAAGCGGTGTTCAATTGCTTTTCTGGGGAAATAAACGGATATTCATATAAATATAAAAAAAACATATCCATAAAGGATTCTTCCTTGAAAATCTCATATGAACTTGAAAACTGCGGAAAAAAAGAATTGCACACAACAGAGTACGTGCATAATTTTATACTGTTTAACAATAAATGTATAGACAGCGACATAAGTCTTTCCTTTCCATGGAAACTTGACGTTTCAAATTTAAGAGAGAACGTAAACACGTCTGATGTTATGGATTTTTTTGAATACGGTTTTTCTTTTAAAGCAAAGCCAACTGCTGAATTCTTTCTTGGTGGTGTATGGCAGCCAATGTCCAATGTAGAATCTGGGGCAACGGCGGCATGGTTTCTAGAGGACAAGGCAAGCGGAATAAAACTTTCTGAGACAGGTTCCTTTCCTTTGTATAATTGCGATGTATGGGGACATGGAAATGTAATCAGCCCGGAATTGTTCTTCCGCTTTCGTGTTGAGCCTGGAAAAACCGTGGAATGGTCTCGTTTTTATAAGGTTGAAGGCTGACTTTTCCTATGCCAAAAGATGTTCTGTCGGAATTGATTTCGCCCCACATGATGTTATTGATGAATCGCTTGAAAGATGCTGGTAGCGATTCGAAGGTTTCTGCTGCGTTGCAAGCTCTTGAGCGTCAGTTGTTTTGTTCCGTCCAAGAAGAGAAGGTTCTTTCGTACGAGTTGGGAGATCCTCTTGGTTCTCATAGATACGAATTTGTTCCGCGAATGATTCATCAGTATAAAAATAGGGCGTTGGTTTTGACAACTTCCAAATGTTTCTCCCATTGCAGATATTGTTTTAGAAAAAATTATGCTTCCAGTGAAAATACATGGCTTTCTGACATGGAAACAAAACGTATTTGCGATTACCTGCTTTGCCACACGGAAATAAAAGAGATTTTGCTTTCTGGCGGGGATCCTTTGACTGCTTCTGATGAACAAATCTTTTCCTTGATTGGGAATTTGAGAAACGCCTGTCCTGACTTGCTTGTGAGAATTTGTACACGTTCTCCAATTTTTTGCCCTGAAAGGATAACGTCGAAACTTGTAGATTCTTTGAAAAATTTGCGTCCTTTGTGGATTGTCCTGCATGTGAATCACCCTGTTGAAATATCCAAGGTTTATTCACCGGAATCATATAATTCCATAAGGCGTTTTATAGACGCAGGTATTTCGGTTCAGTCGCAGACAGTGCTTCTAAAAAATGTCAATGATTCCGTGGCCGTCCTTGCAGACTTGTTTCATCAGTTGACCTGCCTTGGTGTTAAACCAGGATATTTGTTTCAAGGTGATCTTGCTCCTGGAACCTCTCATTTTCGTGTTCCGATACAAGACGGGCTTCGTCTTTATGAGGACTTGCGTTGTGAACTTTCAGGATTGTCCACACCCGTTTACGCTGTGGATTTACCGGGCGGCGGTGGAAAGTTCAACTTGCTGCAGTTGGACTCGTCTCTTCTTTCCACCTCTGTAAGACGTACCGAGTCATATTATGTGTTCACAAAATATGACAATTCCATATGGAAATATCCTGTAAAATAGTATGAAAAAAAAGACATATATTTAAACGTATAAATTTTTATACTGTTTTACACCTTAAAAAAGACGTACCATAATTTATTTATTTCGTTATATTGCAATAATTTATCTTGATTTAATTATTTTTTTTCTGTTTTCGATTTTAGTTGGCATGTTTTTTGCTATATATAATTGTATTTTAATTATGTCAGGGGGTATAATTATTTTGCAAAAAACAATATTTAGTTCATATCTGGAACAGATTAACAGGTATCCTCTGCTTACAGCAGAACAGGAACGAGTTTTGGCGTCAAAGATAAAAAAGGGAGATGAAGCTGCGAAAGCTAAACTGGTCAGTTCAAATCTTCGCTTGGTGGTAAGCATTGCAAAAAAATATGCGATAAACGGAATGGATGTTATGGATTTGATACAAGAAGGAAACCTTGGTCTCATAACCGCAGCCGGAAAATTTTGCGACTCGTTCAATACAAAATTTTCTACCTATGCGCATCCTTGGATAACGCAGACAATTCTTAGGTATGTTCAGAATAAAACTTCGATTATTTCTATTCCTTTTAGGAAAGAAGAATTTCTTCGTACCATTAGGAAAGCAGAAGATATCCTGGCGCAAAAATTGAAGCGAATTCCAACAGTACAAGAGATAGCGACGTATTTGGATATTCCAGAAGACAAGGTTTGCGCCACGAAACGACTTGATTACAAGTGTTCTAGCCTAAACGATGAAGTTTATGGGCAAGAAGGCAAGACTTTTGCTGATGTTGTGGCAGACGACAAAATATCTGTGGAACAAAAGTTAATTGACGAAGTTGAAATGAACAATGTCCGTCTTTTACTGGAAAATCTTTCTTGGAGAGAAAAACAGGTTATCCGTTACCGTTACAACCTGTGTAACAACGGAGCTCCTAAAACCTTGCGGCAGATAGGGGAAATATTGGGTGTAACATCAGAAACTGTAAGGCAAACAGAGTTAAGGGCCATTCATAAGTTGCGTAAAAAAGTTGCAGGTTTCCCAATATAACAACTGTGTGAAAAACTCATTAAATCTTTATTTTTTTTTGCATTTAGTTTTTCAAGGCATAATACTTCTAAATAAAGGAGAATGCCATGAAAAAAAGACAAGGGCAGGTTTTCCTGCTCTTTTTATTTTTTATTGCAAATTGTTTTATGGGATGCAGGACATATCCTGTAAGTAATATAACGCCTGTTAAAGATTTTGATATTGAGCGTTATGCAGGGAAGTGGTATGAAATAGCCCGAATGGATTTTATGTTTGAGCGCAACATGAGTAATGTTACAGCTGAATATACAATGAACGAGGATGGTACAGTAAAGGTTGTAAACAGAGGTTATAATTACATTCAACACAAATGGAAAAAAGCAGAGGGCAAGGCAAAGCAAAAAGGGAATGCAGAAGAAGGTGCCTTGAAAGTTTCTTTTTTTGGACCCATATACAATGACTATATTGTATTGGCATTGGACGAATCCTATACTTATGCATTAGTCGGCGGGAAAAACTATGATTACTTGTGGATTCTTTCGCGGACATCCTCTATTCCAGAATCAATAAAAAAACATTACATTGCCATGGCAAAATCCCTGGGTTATCCTACAGAATACCTTATATGGACTGTCCACAACACAAAGTGATACGGCTTGTATTTAGGTTATGTTGTTTTGTATGGCTATGTTTTTTGCAATTTTTAGAAGAGTTTCTTTTGTGTTGCAATTCGGATCGTCCAAGACAGTTTCCATAAGCTCATGGAGAATGCTCCCAAGCATTCTCCCGGCGGGAATACCTTGTGCCATGAGATCCGTGCCGTTTACTGCCAAATCTTTTACGCTCAATGCGATCTCTTTTTGTGAAATTTGCTTTATCCTGTCCTTCAATTCTATCAGGTTCTGACTCCACAATCCGTCTTTTAGTTGCGGAGAAATACGAGTCATCCCATATACATCTGCAAGTCTTAGATCGAACAAGTCTTCAATGCATTGGGGTTTCACCCGCATTAAAAAACGTCTTACTGCGGCATCCGACCAATTGCTCTCGTAATGAAACATGTGGTTCTTGACAAGATGACAAACATATTCTGTGTCCGCTTTTGAAAACCTTAGCCTGGTCATTAGTTCTTGACATATCTGAGCCGATTTATTCTCGTGATTGTAAAAAGTGATGATGTTTTGTCCGTTGCGTTGTTCATGGTTTTTGCATGACGGTTTACCTATATCATGGAACAGCGCCGCAAATCTGACAAGTTTTTTGTTTTGTGGAGCTCCATCGCAAGAATAAAACAAGTGGTGCAATACATCGAATTGATGAATATTGCGATAATCCGCTTGTTCGACGCCCCGGCAGCTTGCAAGTTCTGGAATAAAGATTTTTAAGATTCCGGTACTTTCCATCAGCTCCAGTGCGGTTGAAGGCATTCGGGATGTAATTATTTTTTCCAATTCATCCCTGAATCGTTCTATCGAAATGGATTCAATTCTTTGCAAGACAGATGGAATCGCCGTCAAAGTTCTATCTTCTATGGAAAACCCCAATTGAGTTGCAAACCGTATGGCTCTTATAGGTCGCAGACCGTCTTCGTCAAACCGTTCTTCTGGTCTTCCTACGGTACGAATCAATTTGTTTTTTATGTCAAGTTGTCCATTGAAAGGATCTATTATTTGGCCGTTTTCCAATGAAACGGCAATTGCGTTCATTGTAAAATCCCTTCTGGAAAGGTCTATGTCTATATTCTTTCCGAATTCCACATAATCTGGATGCCTGCCGTCGCTGTAGCCTTTTTCGCTCCGGAAAGTGGTTACTTCTATATGACGGCCCATAAAGATAACTGTGACCGTGCCGTGGGCAATTCCTGTTGGGATTACCCGATGAAACATGGAGATGACTTGCTGTGGAGTGGCATCCGTCGCTATGTCCCAGTCTGCTGCGTCTTTTCCACGTAATATGTCCCTAACTGCACCGCCTACAAGGTAGGCCTTGTGTCCATTTTTGGCAAATATTTCTTGCATTTTCTTTAATTGGACGGGAATTTTGACTGATTTCATGCTATAACTATACAAGAAATCTTTGTTAAAGGAAAGCAAAACATGAGTATATATGTTTTTACAGGCGGTGCATATCCAGAGCCTGATGCAGTCAAAGAATTTTTTTCGGGAAAATTTGATTATGTAGTTGCCGCAGATTCAGGGCTGGATGCCGCGGAAAAATATTCTGAAATTTTCAAATTCAAGATTGATAGAATCATTGGTGATATGGACAGCCTGTTTATGGCGAGGAAACGTCTAGCAAAATACGAGGAAAAAATCATAACTTGCTATTCATGCGACAAAGATTTCTCAGATACGGAACTTGCCTTGAAACTTGTGAAAGAATTCAACCATAAACCTCATGAACCGGTTGTTCTTGTCGGAGGAGGAGAAGGCAGAGCGGATCATCTTTTTGCTCTAAAAAAATTGTGTGCCACGGATTTGGCTCCGGACGTATGGTTGTGCGGCAACCAGATAATATATTGTCTTTCAAAAAACGGGCAAAAATTAGTTTTGGAAAACGTACATGAAAAAGACATGATTTCTGTGTTTTCCTGCGGCATGAACCAAAAAGACTACAAGATAAAATCTGAAGGTCTTTATTGGCCTACCAACGACGTTGACTGGGAAGATGGCGGATACAGCCTTAGCAACAAACCAAATGGAAAATTCGTGAGCTTAGAAGTTGTAGAAGGCAGATTCATTGTCATTCTTTCCTGTCGAGAGAATCTAAAATAGAGCCTATTTCTTTTTCTTTTAACAAATCCAACAACACAGGATATTTTGTAAGGATTTCACCAAGTTCCACTAATGAATCAAATTGTGAAACCTTGCTGCTGCTAGCTAGCGGGGCAGAATAGGGCTCCGATGTTGTAGGAATGTTTTCCAACTGTGCTTGGGTTTGCATGTAAACTTTTCTTGCAAATTCATATAATGCCATATCTGGTATTTTGATGTTTGATGTTTCTACCGCAAGTATTTCTATTTCAGAGAATTGATTTACAGCGTTTGTACCTGCGACAATTTCTTCTGTGGAAAGAGGTTGCAAAGAAAGTGTTTCCGTGTTCTTTTGCGCGTTGAGCAAAAGAAATTCCACAGCTGCGGAGTTGAATTGTTTTATCAAAGTACGCATGGCTTCATCCAAATCCGACTGGTTTTGCAAGTCGTTTTGTTCCACCATGGGCACAATGCTCTCCGGACGTATTCGTGCCCTTGTTTTTATCGTGACTGAGTACGAAAAATCCGGTGTGCCTTGCAACATCGCGCTGTAAGTTCCCCCGGAAGGTAATGTAGCGCTTAAAGTGTCGGATACTGTTATGGGCTCAAGGTTGAAGACAAGCAAATTGGTGTTGGTTGGCAAGAGCCTTTCCCAACACCATGCGAATTCGCCAGAGACAATCGGTTTTGGATGAACTCCACTGGTTTTGGAAATCATCACTCCGCAACTTCCTGTGGGAACAGCGAATTGAACCCATCCAAAGTAAAAAACAGTTCCAGCACATAAAATTAATATGACAAGTGAAATTATAGCCTTCTTCATTGTAAGTCCACCTTGACTAGGTATTTTCGATGTAATACATTATACTAACTAAAGGGAGAAAACTGCAATATTTTATGGAGACAAAAACAGGTAAAAAAAAAGATCGTATTGTTCCTGGTATATTCAGCCTTACGAACCGGGCTATTGTTTTTTTTTCCTGCTTGCTTGCCGTAATTTTTGTGTTTTATATTACAGGAAGTTTTGATAATTTCTTGGACAACAACCTTCTTCTTATATTGTTGATTGAACAAATCATATCTGTGATTTCTATTGTTTTTTGCTTTGCCTCCATCGCTCAGTCTGTTTTTTTTGCGATAATTTATCGTGATTTGCATTATTTGATTCCAATCATACCTGTGGTTTTGGCAAATTTTTTTGCCGTGTTTTGTTTTATAATCTCTGGGACAATAACCGTTGTTTCCAAGGGAACGGTGTAAAATTATCTTGGCAATGAATTGCACTGGAAAAAAAACATTATATATGCTACTATCCAGTCATGTCAGATACAGAGAAAACACCTTATGTGCGTCCCCACTGGGACGATTACTTTATGGAAATTTGCCGTACGGTTGCCAAGCGTGCAACTTGTGACCGTGGACGTTCTGGATGTGTGATTGCAAAGGACAACAGGCTTTTGGTCACAGGGTATGTTGGTTCTCCTGCTGGATTGCCCCATTGCGACGATGTAGGACATATGTACAAGAAAATGGTGCATGAAGACGGTTCCGTTACGCAGCATTGTGTGCGTACCGTTCATGCAGAACAAAACGCAATCTGTCAGGCTGCAAAAAACGGGATTTCCATAGAAGGGGCGACCCTTTACTGTAAAATGACACC
>JAZSMM010000128.1:0-11465 GCA_045535895.1 Treponema sp. | reverse complement strand
CATGCACATTGGTGACAACATAGCCACGCTTATCAATTATAAAACCAAAACCACTACCACCATCCTAAAGAACCAGCTCCAAGAACCAGTTCACCGCCATGACTTGCGTATTTATGTTCACAACTGCCTGGTTGCATTTTTCGTAAACACTTATGTTTTGAAGTTCATCCTGTGTGTATGAAGACACCATGTCGGCCGTATACACCGGGTCGGTCTTCACCGCCGTCTGCAAGACAAAGGAATCGCTGCTGCCGGGAACAGCCTGTTGCTCCAAGAACATCACTTGACCAGCATCATTCTGCTCTGCCAAAGAAACCGCTTGTTCCTTTATAGTTTGTTCGTCCTGATTAGAAAGATGTTTTGAAACGGAAAACCCGACAAAGGTACAAAAAAAAACAATCAAAGCCGTAACAACGGCCATAAAGAACAAATGATTTTTTGTGTACAATTTCATAAGACGACACCACCTAACACTGCATCATAAACTGGACGTTTGAAAAATTGCATTCAGCCAAATCCTGTTTTCGGATATAAAAATATATACGTCCCATATCACCGAACATCAATTCAAAATCGTCCACAGCTATTGTTCCTGCCTGAAAAAGAAGAACCCAATCCTTGCTATCTTCTTGCATTTTTGTCTTTTGCTCGTCGCTGAGTTTTGCAGGTCCATTGGCCAAGTCAAATCCAGAAAAAACAAGCTGGCAATCACGTTGCATGGCATCCTGAATAACATCTGCATAGCCAAGCAACTTGAAATCCCCTGAGGTAGAATCCCCAATCAAATCGGAACGGACTTGCGTATAAAAATCCCTGTCATATTCCTTGTCGTTGAACAAAGAATATTCCTCCCAACAAGGTACGTCCATAAAAGGATTGAAAGAAACAGATTGCTCCGGAATGATACCGGCCTCTGTCATGTTGTCGGGCAAAGATCTTTGGACAAGGGAAGATACATCTTCAAAGTAAAACACTTTAGCGCAAGTTTTTTCCGACAAGTCCAAACCGCTGCATTGGCTTTCTACCTCATAAAAAAAACTAAGAAGACCTTTTTTAGGCAGAATATTCTCCTTGTCAAAACCGGCGACTTCTTCCAGATTTACCTGGGCTATAAAAGCCAGAGGATAAGTCATGTCTTTACCACGACGGCGTATAGAAAAGCACGGCCATTCAAAATCGGGCGGCAAATTTGGAATCCCGCCTATTTTGCTAAAAGCCGTCCCGCAACCTTTTTGATGAGATGGGAAAGTCATTTTTATTGCGTTCCGCTGCAAATCCTTTAGATTACCTTTTAAAGTCATTTTGTCAAAAAATCCCATACAATTCTCCTTGCCTAAAACTTGAACAAATCGGACATACCGTAAAGAGCACCTGTTTTAAGAGTACCGTCTTTAATCGCACAATCTAAGCGAATCAAAGCATGAACAGCACCGCTGGCAAAACCTTCACGAGAACGCGCTGTGTGGGTAAGTTCAATTGAATCTGCACTGGAATCAAAAAAAACGGTATGCGTTCCCGGCACAGAACCTACACGAGTGCTAGACACATGAAGCTGGCACGGCTGTGGTTTTTCATGGAATGCGTCAACCACAACTTCTGTTTTTGCAGGATTCGCCGCCATCACTCTACGGGCAATCTCAAGGGCAGTTCCAGAAGGACTGTCCGCCTTGCGAGAATGGTGAGCCTCCCAAATCGCCGTGTCATATTCCGGGAAAGACGCAATCAACTTTGCCGCTTCTTCCACAATCTTGTAGAACATGTTCACGCCTACAGAAAAATTGGCGGAACGCATTATAGTCCCACCGCATTGGGCTGCAAGGTCAGAAACTTCTGTTTCTTTGTCCGTCCAGCCGGTAGTTCCCACTACAATGGGCAACTTCAAAGGTAAAAGCGCTTTTATGTTCCCCATTACACTGGAAGGATGCGTAAACTCAATGATTCCTTGTGCTCCTCTGTCTTTCACAGCCGCAACCAAAGAATCGCAATCACCCGCGGGCACAACAACAGAAGCATCTTGTGAAAAAGAATCGATTGTAACCACAACTTCATGCCCCATTTTTTTTGCGCACTGCTCTATCATGTGTCCCATTTGGCCGTAGCCAACAATTGCTATTTTCATTTTCAAACCTCTTTCTCAAAATATGCCTTGTGCAATATGCGCACTACATCGTCCGCTTCCGAGTCGTCACAAATCATACTGATGTTTACTTTGGAAGCCCCTTTGCTTATCATCTGCACGTTTATTCCTTCCTGCGCAAGGGCGGCAAACCCGTCCGCTATGATAGAACTGGAACGTGCCGTGTCGCATATCACAGTTATAATTGCCTTGTCCGTCTTGCATTCAGTTGCAGCGACTCTGTTTATATCTTCCAACAAACTCGACAAATCTGAATTTGTGTTCACTGTAAGCGAAACCGACACTTCGCTTGTGGCAATGACATCTATGCTTATATTCCATTTAAGAAACTGGTTAAAAATATGGGCAAGAAATCCAGAAGCTCCCATCATCCTTGTGGAAACAATGTCAATCAACGTAACATGTTTTACTGCGGTTATAGCACGCACGGCAGAAACTTGCATCTTGTGCTTTTCCAAAATTATTGAACCGGGGAATTCTATATTGTAAGAATTTTTCACCCTTACAGGAGTTCCTGTCCTGCGGCACGGCACCATGGACCTGGGATGGAGAACTTGCGAACCAAAATAGGCAAGCTCGGCGGCTTCTTCATATGTGACTTCCGGAACTGTTCTGGCACAAGCAACAATACGGGGATCTGTGGTAAGGATTCCGTCCACATCCTTCCAAGTCTGGACTTCGCTGGCTGCCAACGCCGCCCCAAGCATTGTGGCCGTAAGATCACTTCCACCACGTCCAAGCGTGGTTATATATCCGTTTTTGTCCTTGGCAATAAAGCCTGTTACAACCGGGATTTCCTTTTGGCTGCCATTTTTATACTCTTTCAGCGCAAGGGGAATATTTTCCCAAACATCCTCCAAAAGTTCTGCGGACATAAAATTGGAATCAGAAACAAAACCCACATCCCATGCGTCATAAGCACGTGCCGGTATTCCAATCTTGTTAAGATATGCAGCCGCCATGCGAACAGAAAGACGCTCCCCAAAGGACACAAGATAGTCTCTTGTACGCTTGGTAAGTTCTTTCAACATGGAAATGCCCGTCAACAACGTGTTCAGCTCTTCCAAAAGCGGAGACAAGGTTTCAAAGGAAACGCCCAAGGTCTTTGCCGTTTCTTCGTGAAGTCGTTCAATTCTTGCAAGGTCCACAGTTCCTTTGACAGCGGAATCAGCCGCTTCTAGCAAATGGTCGGTGGTATCCCCCATGGCGGAAAGAACCACAACAGGTTTTTCATTATAGTAAGACTTAATGATTGAAGCCACATGCTTTATCCGTTCTGCATTGGCAACGGAGGATCCTCCAAATTTCATAACAACCATGGCAAAATCCTTTGTATAGAAAGTGGAGAAATTGTAGCAAAATAGACAGATATGTGCAACAAATATGTTAAAACTCAATTGTGGCAAGCAAAAAGTTGCCATTTATGTTGTGTTATAGCCAACTCTCGGACTTGAACCGAGTACCTGCACGTTACGAGGGTGCTGCTCTGCCAGGTGAGCTAAGTTGGCAAGTTTTATGGAGTATAACAAAAAAACGGCACGGCGGTCAAGAAGGACGTTGCATACGCCTTGAATCGGCAATACGCTTCATGTCAACTATGTTAGTAACAATCATGTAAGTGTCATACACCTCAAGTTTGCGTTTTTCCACAAACCTGTTTATCTCCTCTTTGACCACCTCAATGTTTAGTCCTGTCCAGTGTGTAATATCCTGCACTGTCAAGTTAAACCGGCGGGCTTTGTCGTTGGGGTTTGCCGACGAAATCATCTCGTCGAACATCATAAATACATCGGCAATCCTTGCCTGCGGGTCTGGAATTACAAGAATTTTTAGCCTGCGCTTTTGGTCATAAATTCGCTTGCAGAACAACTTCAAAAGAATCAACGCAAGCTGCGGGTTTCCAGTTATAAGAAGTTCAAAATTCTCTTTGTTGAATTCCAAGACTTCCACTTTGTTGATTGCAATACAAGTGGCAGAACGCGGCGAATTTTCCAAGATAGCCATTTCTCCAAAGAATTCTCCGGCTTGCAAGATGTCCAAGTTCTTTCTTGAACCGTTCACGCATTTTAGCAACTGAACAGCACCAGACTGAATCAAGTAAAAAGTTTCACCCGGCTCGAATTCAGAGATGATAACAGAATCAGGCTCATAGGTCTTGGCAAAACGTGCGAACGTAGGCAAAGAAAACATGTTCATTCCGTTGGACATGGAAACCGCCATTTCCGCTTGTGCCGTATTCAACCCACGGGCTGCAAGTTTTTCCATCCTGACCTTGGCGTTTGTATAAAGTTTTATAATATTGTCCTTGACAGAAGAGTCGGGATACAGTTTAAGAAATTTAAGGCAGACATCACAACAAGACTTGTACTGTTCGTCGTTGTAAAAACACATGGCCACAGAAACCATCCCGGAATGGACATCCACTTCTATGTTGTTGCTCAAAATTGATTCGGTTTTCTTGTGCACCGCCCTCAATTGATTGGAAAAAACCCGGAGCATCTTCATTATGAGTTGTTTGTTGCTGCTGAACAGTTTTTCAAATTCTCCCACGGACATCGCCACTGCAATTGCATCCGCAACAACGGTTGCCGTTTCTTCCCTTGGGAAGTGCCCCAAAGCAGATTTTACCCCGAAAAACTCTCCCTCACGAACATATTCTGTAACAGGATTACCTGTTTCAACATCGGTGCTTGTAAGGACAATCATTCCACGCTGTAAAATATAAATGCGATCATCCTTGTCCCCGGCAAAATAAACGATAGAACCTTTTGTAAATTGCACAGCCTTAGGCATAGTCAGCTTTGCCCCCTTATATTTTTTTTCTTACTAAAACGGATTAATGATAACACAAAATATAAATTTATGCTATGCTTTTTTTATGATAGATTTGCATTCTCACACAACGGCCTCCGACGGAACTTTTTCACCTTCTAAACTCATACATTTTGCCGCAAAAAAAAATATCACGGTTCTTGCCATAACGGACCACGACACAACGTCAGGTCTTGCAGAAGCAAAAAAGACCGCCAGTTCGCAAGAACTTACACTTGTACCTGGAATAGAATTAAACATAGCATGGCCTACCGGAGAATTCCATCTTTTAGGTCTTGGGCTTGAACATGATTCCCCTGAACTTTTGCAAATAATCAAAACCCTGCAAGACGACAGAAGCAGCAGAAACGAACAAATAATAAGGAAAATGCAGCAAGCTGGAATGGACATTTCCGTAGAAAAACTCAAGCAGGTGTTCCCTTTCTCATCCCTTGGAAGACCACACATAGCCTCTTTTCTGGTTGCTTCTGGGGTTTGCAAGACAAACCAACAAGCCTTTGACAAATACCTTGGCAAAGGAAGACCATTCTATGTGCAGCGTGCCGGAGCGGACTTGGACAAAGCGATTTCCGCTATAAAAAGTTCAGGCGGAATACCTGTTCTTGCACATCCCCTTTCTCTTTACATTTCATACGGCAAAATAGAACCTGTCCTTGCCAACTTAAAAGAAAGGGGCATACAAGGGCTAGAAGCATTTCATTCCAGCGCACGAAAGACCGACGCCCTTAGGCTGGAAGAAATTGCAAGAAAAATCGGTCTGTTCGTTACAGGCGGAAGCGACTACCACGGAGAAAACAGCAGGAAAGACAGAAAACTAGGGCATGCCTGCAATGGAGAAAAAATCCCGGAAAGACTTTGGACGGAAGAACTTCTACCTCAACTACAAAAACCAAGAACGTCAAATTGACGCAATGGAATCAGATTCATAAATATCCGTTGGGAGAACAATGGAACGCCGTGGCTTCCCATCCAACAAGTCTATAAGTATCTCGGCGGCCATCCTACCCTTTTCAAAACCCGGCTGGTTTACCGCCGAAGGTTTGGGTTGCAAAATGTCCGTATGCGGCAGGTTGTCAAAAGTCACCACAGAAATGTCATTGGGAATAGAAAGAGCCAACTCTTTTGCGACACTATAAAAACCATATGCTTGTATGTCCGCCATGCAATATACAGCCGTTGGAGGGTTGTTGCTACAAAGAATCTGCATGGCAGCCTCGTAAGACTGGATATACGAAGGCTCTATCTCCACAAATCTTAAATCAGGCAAAGACTCAGCACAGATTTCTTGGACAGCTTCATGTATCCCTCTTCTGCGTGCTTCCATTGTTTTGGAGAAAACCTCTTTAGTCAACGACTTGGATATGGCAGGCAACGAACAGACGCATATTTTTCTGTGTCCGTTCTTCAACAAAAGTTCTGCAAGTTTCTTTGCATAAACTTGGTCGTCTATGCCAATGTTTATATAATCTGTGCTGAATTCCGCATCTATAGTTACATACGGCATATCTCTTTGACGACAAACCGAATGAATATCACTGTCGCTAGTCACTCCCAAAAAAGCGATTCCGTCTACAGCGGCGTTTAATATCGTATGCGAAACAATTCCTTTGAGGGGCGACATAAGAGTAGTCGTAAAACCCTCTTTTTCGCAAACATCTCCAAATCCCCGTAAAATTTCTGTGATATATGGATTCTGAAACACAGACGATATGGTTTGAGGGAATAAAATCGCAAGGGCATGGGTTCTTCTTTTAGCAAGAGTCCTTGCCACAGGGTCAGGAGAATAACCAACCTCTCTGGCTATATCCATAATCCTCTGGTACGTTTCCGTTGATATTCTTTCCGGACAATTAAAGGCAAAAGAAACAGTCGTCTTTGACACCCCCGCCCTTTCCGCTAAATCTTTTATTGTAATTCTTCCAGACTTTGACATATAGTCCATATTAAACCGATTTAATAAAAAGTTCAATATAATTTATTTTGAATTATTTTTACCACAAGGCAAAATTTTAAATAAAAATGACTATATATAAAATATACAAACAAATGCTTGGAGTTTTTATGCAAATTTTCAGTTTTTCACCTTTTGGATATGAAGGTTCCTTGGTGGCGGTGGAAGTGGATTTACGCAGGGGGATTCCTGCAATAGACATGGTGGGATTGGCAGACGGAGCGGTACGGGAATCCAGAGAAAGAATGAGGTCGGCGGTTTCCAATTCAGGATTTGAATTTCCCCAAGAGCGAATTCTTATAAGCCTTTCCCCGGCAGATGTAAAAAAAGAAGGCGCCGGATTTGACCTTGCAATTGCCCTGGCTGTTTTAACAGAAGCAAACAAGGACAAGGCGAATTTGAAGGGAACTTGCCTTGTCATGGGAGAATTAGAACTTTCTGGACGGATTAGGTCTGTAAGGGGAATTCATGCAGCTGTTGAAACCGCAAAAGAACACAACATAACCAGTTGCATTGTCCCTGCCGCAAACAAAGCAGAAGCCCTTGCCGTTCCCGGCATGCGTGTGTACGGAGCCACGGATTTAAAGTCTGCTTTGACGGCTTTGAACAATCAGCATTTGTTTTCAGTCCATAACATTGAAATTCAAGCAAGAACACAAGAAGACGTTTTGTTTTCACCCGTTACACCGTCATATGAATTTGCGGACATCAAGGGACAAAATACAATGGTACGAGCCCTGCAAATAGCGGCCGCCGGAGGACACAGCCTTTTGGCATACGGACCGCCAGGATGCGGGAAAACCCTTGCCCTGCAACGATTTCCGGCGCTTCTTCCCCTGCTCACAGAAGAAGAATCCCGGCCCGTAACACGCATATACAGTTTGGCAGGATTATTGCCCAACAACCAATCGAGGATCCACGAAGTTCCTTTCAGGATGCCACACCAAAGCGCGAGTTTGGAAGGGATTTGCGGCGGAGGTCTGCACTGCCGACCAGGAGAAATATCCCTTGCACACAACGGAGTCCTGTTTTTGGATGAAGCAGCTGAATTCCGAAGTTCTGTGCTACAAACATTAAGGGTTCCCATGGAATGCGGCACAATCACGCTAAGCAGGGCAGGACGCAGCACAACATACCCCGCACGGTTTCAACTTTTAGTTGCAACAAATCCATGTCCTTGCGGAAATTTTGGGGTTGCAGGAAAAATATGTCTTTGCAGCGTCCGTTCCGTGGAACAATACTGGAAGAAGTTTTCCGCTCCGTTGCTTGACAGGATTGACATCCGAATCCCTGTTCAACACTCCGAAACCAACCAGCATGAAAACGTGAAATCAACTCAAGAACTACGAAAAGCGATAGCCATAGCTGTGCATGTCCAACGGGAAAGACAAAACAAGCGCAATGCACAACTTCTACCAGAAGAAATTTCTAAAATTTGTGGACAAACAGACCAAGCCAAAAGAACACTCTCACTTGCCGTCAAGGAGCATGGTTTTTCACCTAGAGCGGTAAGTAGTTGCATCAAACTTGCAAGGACGATAGCGGACATGACTGGTGAAGAAAAGATAAACGAACAAGCAATGGAAGAAGCCATATACCACCGCAAAAACGAAGGCGGTGTTTCTTTCTGTTTTTAAGTTCAAATGTCAATCAAATGGAGAAAAAATGAACGGAACAAATTGCAGCAATCCTCATAGGAAAAGAAAAGAAAAAGTGGTAGACGCAATCACAAAAGATGGAAAGATTCACAAAAGTTTTGACAAACCTTATATGAATATGATTGGCCAAAATTACAAAATTTACCAAATCAGAGAAAGGATTTATATCAATAAATTCGGTATGCCCATTGTGTTACACAGGATTTCAGGAGGCGATGTCCACCAATTTGCAAAAGCAATGGGCCTTTCATTGTTGAGCATAGAGCAAACCCGTGAACTAGAACACATGCTGAAAAATTCCGCCTGCACCTTCTTAGGCGAAAACATAATTTACAAAAAAGAAGGTGGCGCTTTTCGTTAAAACGATCAACAAAAGAAGAAATAACCACAAAATGTTGATGCTTATAAATTGAAATTCACTCTTGGTTTCATTTCCGGTTTTGTTTCCTTCAATTTTGCTAGAATTTTTAACAAAAACCAACTATAATTTTCTCTGTGAAGAAACGATACTTTGTTTTTGTACCTGTAGTTTTTATTTTTTTATTTTTATCTGTAAGTTTTATAAACCACAAAATACAACAAAAAAAAGAGCAGTTTTTTATAAAAGAACAGTCCGCCAACCACGGATCTTTGGTTGACGTAGGCTTCCATAAACTGAATGTTTTTGTTTCTGGGAAAGAAGAAAGCCCTGTCACATTGGTTTTTATGTCGGGGGCTGGAACTTGCTCCCCGGTCTTGGACTTTAAAAACCTGTATTCGCTGTTCACAAAAGACTACAAGATTGCCGTTGTGGAAAAATCCGGCTATGGGTTCAGCGAGCTTGGCAACACTCCACGAGACCTAGACACAATGCTAGAAGAAACAAGGGCTGCACTAAAATCCGCCGGAATATTAAGCGAAGACCAAAGTTCCGCCTTGGTTCTTTTTCCCCATTCCATGTCGGCCTTGGAAGCCATATATTGGGCGGACAAATACCCCCAGGAAATACAGGGGATAATCGCCCTTGACGGGGCAATACCCCAAGCCTATGACAAAATGAAGAACAGTTCTTTTGCAACCACTTTGGCAGCGTTGGCCTTAAAAACAGGAGTTGTCAGATTCTTGCCATGGGGTTGGGAGTCTTCTGCGGCAATTAAAGCTGGAAATTTGACGGAAGAAGAAACAAAGTTGTACAAAGCCCTGTTCTACAACAGAACAATGACACAACCCATGAGACAAGAAGCCGAAATCGTAAAAGAGAACGCAAAAAAAGTGTCGCAGATACAAGAACTTTCTGTTCCAACGCTTTTTTTTGTTTCAAATGGCGAAGGAACTTCTTTTTCAAAAGAGGAATGGCACGGCTTTTTTGACGGATATGCGGAAAAAAACAGCGGCGTAAAAATAACAAAGTTGGACTGCCCGCATTACGTCCATAATTTCAAGACTGAGCAAATCTACGCCGATTCCATGGAATTCATTCAAGGACTACACCAAGAACCAGAACTTTTGTGGATTTTCAAGCAAGCCTATCCTGCCGTGAAATTCGAAAGCGAATTTGACAGCTCCATTGGTGACTGGAAAATTCATTTAAAAGCAGGTGAGCGCAGTGCAACTTTATATTGGGCGGAGGGCAAATTCCTTCCAAAGGAAGAACTTGAGCATAAAGATTTGTATTCGCCGTTTTTATATTCATATGCAAAAGAAATGTCCGACCCAAAGGATTTTACAGACGAAGACATAAACAGAATCAAAAATTTTTCCGCCCCGGAAAACAGAACCCAAAGGAAAGGTTCTCCGCCGTTTTTGTACGACTTGATTTACGACTGCAACACACGTGCTTCTTTGGAAACCCACATAAAATATTTTTCCTTTTTGAACAAAAGATGCAATGCCCACGAATTCATACACGACAAATTGGCATTGGTTCAAGCTGATATTTTTAAAGAGGCGAAATCGGACTTGGAAGTCAAGCAGTTCATAGCCGACATTGCCAGTGCGGACTCTTATTCATGGAGGTCAATCAGCGACTCTGGCAACCGCTCGTTCCACAGCCTGGGGCTTGCGATAGACATTCTTCCCAAGGGCTGGGGACAAAAAAACATCTACTGGGCATGGAGACGGGACATAGACCCAGAAAACTGGATGATGCTAGATTTGGACCGCCGCTGGATGCCGCCGAAAAAAGTTGTGGAGATTTTTGAAAGCCACGGGTTTTTGTGGGGTGGCAAGTGGATAATCTGGGATAATATGCACTTTGAATACCGCCCGGAAGTTATTTTGTATACCAATATGAAAAATCAATTATAATCAAATTTCAAATATATTTTTGACTTCCCTGCTTGCGGCTCCTTGACAAGTCTTTTTTTTATAATTTTAATTGACACAGAATATTTTTTAATTATTTCTCTAACCCATTTATAAACATTGCGGCACTTGCCCAAGCCCAATGCAAATTGTACCCGCCCAACATTCCAGTAACGTCCAGAGCTTCCCCAATAAAATAAAGGCCAGGGCATTTTTTGCTTTCCATCGTTTTTGGGAGAATCTCATCCACGCAAACGCCGCCACGAGTAACTTCTGCTTTATCAAAGCCATCAAGTTTTTCCACTTCCAAAACAAAATGATTAAAACTTCGGGCAACTTCTTCTATTTCTGGCTTTTTCATTTGAGCGAGATTGTAATCTTTATTTTGAAGCAAAACATTCACCAAAGATTTTGGTAAATGTTCAGCCAAAATGTTTACCAAAGATTTTTTGCTGTTTTTTTCTTTGTGAATTAATTCTTCCACATCAACATCTGGAAGAAAATTAAAAGTGATTTCAGTTTTTCCGTTTACAAAAAGTGAAAGATTCAGCGCCAACGGTCCACTAAAACCACGATGAGTAAACAAAAGTTGATCAGTAAATTG
>JAZSMM010000303.1:0-9818 GCA_045535895.1 Treponema sp. | reverse complement strand
CGAACGCACTTCCAACATCTTTGTTTTCTATAGATAAAGCCTCTGCAATCTGCGGTAATGTATGAGGACCAGAATTTTTTAGGAAAGAAATAATCCTGTTTTCCGGCGTTCCATTCTGAGCGTATTCACGCCCCAGTTCCGTGATTTCATAGAAAGTTTGTGGCTCACGCCTAACAACTTCTAACAGTCCTTTACCAGAAAGCCAAGAAAAGGCTTGGTTTGCATGACCTTCTTTATAACCAAGATCTTTCTGCAAACAGTTTGATGTAAGTTCATCTGTAGATGAATAGTTTAAAAGCACCCTTATTTCAAGGGGATGCAAATTTTTGATTATTGTCTGTGCGTCCATTTAATTAAAAACCCAGTTTAATGTAAGAGTTGAATATATGATGTATAAATCGCTGTTTTTGTTTCGCTGTCATAGCGAGTGTCGTCGCTTTTGAGGTATGTATAGAAATAATATCCTCTGTCCTTGATAAAAGATGCAATTGATTCTTTTATTGCAAGCATTGCTGTACTCTGCTCAAAAAGGGGAGCGGGACAAACATAGACAAAACGAGCTTCATCAAAAGCAGGCATAAATTCTATGGCAACTTTTCCTACTTTTTTTAAATCTTCACTCGAAATTTTCCCTTCCACGATTCCCACTTTCAACAAATCAGAAGGATCTGGTATCTGATATTCTGTGTTCTGAGCAAAAACAGAAACAGAAAAAACAAAAACAAACCAAACTGCTAATATGAATTTATTCATAAGACACACTCCTAGATTGTTGTCTAGTAAATATTATACTCTATTATTCTACTTATGTTAAGAAAAAAATCAAGTTCAACAACGTATCTACCTGACCGTATTCCTATCAAAGGTTCTCCTGTTATCAAAATTTCTCCAATTATTTCTTTTGGCTTGTTTTTTGTCATCATCCTTGCGTGTTCTCGCACAGCAGATTTCAGGGCATTTAAGGCGGCTTCTTTTATTCCGTCAAAGCCGGCAGACAACAGACCTTTTCCCTTTCCGGAAATTCGCCTGTAAACAGAAGTTTCCCATGCCTTTCTCCACGCCGCCTCTTGCGAGGAAGTAGTAAATTCGGCCCAACAGTACAACCTGCTGTCTTTAATCCAAGGCTCTTTGTAAACAATCTTTTGGGGCAGAGAATCAAAATCATACAAGGGAACAAAATCAAAATGCTCAGGAACACCACGTGTTTTGTCCGAAGGCGTATAACTAAAAGACCACCCACACACCATGCCTTCTATAAAAAACGGAGCTACTTCTTTTAAACGGCTAATCGGGTAGGCAAATAAGTCATCGTCAAATTGAACGGCTTTTTCCGTACCGGGGTAAGCCTCTAATTCCGCCCACAACGGAATACGGATTTTGTCACCAACATCATGCGCAAAAGAAGTTTGCGGAAAAAAAACACAAGAAAAAAACACAAGAAAAAAACACACAATTATGTTTTTTAATCTCTTCTGTACGAATCTTTCCATACTTTCCATGGACTTATTCCCATACGAACAACAAAATACAACCAAGCCACGGCAAACCCTGCCAGATGGGTCATATGAGCGACTCCATCTTTTACACTTAGCAATTGACTAGCAATTTCTATTCCCGCATAAATAGCTATTAACAATGGAGCAGGAACAGGGATTATCCCCCAGATATAAATTGTGGATCTTGGGAAGATTACTGAATAAGCAAGCAGCAACGAATAAATCGCTCCGGAAGCCCCCATAAGAAGAACAAAATAATACCCAGTGAACATATAAACAAAAAAAGAAATAATTCCACATAAAGTACCTGAAACAAAATAAAGCAGCAGGAACTCTTTGGAACCGATTGTTCGTTCAACAGAAAGCCCAAAGAAAAAAACACCCAGCATATTGAACAAAATATGGGAAAAACTGCCATGGACAAACATATATGTAACAAACTGCCAGTATGCATGCCCTCTTACAACATACAAAACATTTAACGACAAAAGAGCCATCAATCTGGGGAACATGGATGTCAGCAAATAAACCGCAATATTCAAACCAATGATAATAAAAGAAGCATTATAAAATGAATATTTGAAAGGTCGTCTAATTGTACTAAGAAAATTCATTGCTATTTATTAGAATCTGTTTTGTCTTCCAACATTTGATAGTCTGCACAGGTTACACGGTTTCTGCCATTGTGCTTTGAAACATATAAAGCCTTGTCTGCTAGACCTACCAATTGTGCTGGAGAAAGTTCTTGAAGTTTTTCATCCGACGAATCAAACACCGCCACACCTGCCGATATTGTTATCTGCATATGCACGCCATCATAGGTTATGTCATCAGACTCTATTTTTTCCCTTATTCGCTCCGCCACCACGGCAGCCCCGGAGGCATCCGTATTATACAGCATTACAATGAATTCCTCTCCGCCGTATCTGGCTGCCAAATCCTGTTCCCTTATGTTGTCTTGTATTGTTTTTGCAACACGTTGCAGAACAAAATCACCGCAGGCATGCCCGTAAGTATCATTAAACCGCTTGAAAAAATCAACATCGAACATAACCACAGATACAGGAATATCGTGCGTTTTCGCTATTTCCATTTTCATTTCCAACGACTTGTAAAAGAAATATTTCAATTTCAAGTGCGTCATCATATCCGTGGAAGACCGTTCTATCAATATGGTGTTGTTTATGGCCATAGAAGCCAACAACGCTATGTCCATTATTTGCCGTTTGTCGTCCTCAGAAAAACCAACAGATTCATCATCCAAGGCTATTTGATCCCCAAGAACCAATATTCCATTCAAATGGTTTTGATATTTCAACGGAACAATAAGACTAGGCGACAAAGATTCTATTGGCGACAAATCCGTTCCTTCTGGAAGGTTTGAACGCAATTCTTCGATAGAAAAAACTTTGTCCGCAGAACAAAGCAAATCAAAAATAGGATGATTCTCATTGAACACATATTCTATTTCTTGGTTCAAATCGAAACCAGTGTAATTATTTGAAAGGGTTAAATCATTGGAATCAACTTTTTCCGCACAAAACATACCTGCTGCCAAAACCCGCATTTGGCACATACAAACATATAAAATAGACTCTACTAAAGAGGAAAATTCAAGCACAGATGAAAAGGATTTAGATATTTCAAGAAGCTGCTGTAAGTCATACATCTTTTTTTCATATTCAGCTATGATTACAGCAGATGTTCTTCTTTTCTTTTGAGTCTTACTCTCCATTGGTCAACCTATATCTCCGATTATAGCATAATTTTTCATAATATCAAGAAAAATCTTCCAGTCAGAAAACCTGCTTTCTAGCAAATCTGAATTTTCTTTATTGCGAGTAGAATAAAGCAACATTTTTATGTTGGAAATATTTGCAGGGCTTATTGTTTTTGCATCCTCTATCATTTCTTTGACTCGCTTTTCAAGATTAGCAATTTGAGATGTTTCATTTTGAATAAGTTGCTTTGCTTGTGTGTTTATTTGCAAAACCATTTGCGCCAACTTTTTAGCAAAGTCGGGATCTTGATGACCATCTCTTACATAGCTACGCATTAAAGCAGTGTCATTTGCACCGCCCCTAGCAAATGTGTCTTCAAAAGATTTTATTCTTTCAGATGATTCCACGGCAGAAAAAACAGCAGCGGAAAAATCTGACTTGTATCCAGGATTGTTAAAATACCCTTCCACAACAACATCATTTAGAAGAGCCTTTGTTCTGTCGTTTATATATATTGTAATAAAGGTCTTTAAAACCTGCATGGGAGTAAGCCAAATAAACGGCGCAACACCATTTTGCTGAAGATAAGCATCTTGTTCCGCATTGTAGCCTTCAAGCGTTTCCAAACTTCTTTCCCCAAACAATTCTTTTATTTCCGCTGAAACTTGTTCATCTTGAACTTCTGTTTTTATTCGCTGCGTGTCTATTTCATATTGCGTTTTTATATGGTCCATATAATTTGAAACGGCCAAACTGGAGTAACTAGCTATTTGGGGATGAAATTGTGCATCTTTTTTACACAAGCAAACAAGTTGTCGCAGCACTTCTGAAGTAAGTATGTGCCTGAACACATAGGAAATTTTTTTCATATGCGCCAAAAGTTCATCTTGATTGACAGCTTCATAGCCGTAACGCACACATGCCAATGCCGTAACAGCCTTCGCAAGAGTGTTGGTAAGTTGGAAATCAGAGCAAATATAATACAAATCCATAAAAGCAACTTCCAAAGCATTTACGGGTAAACTGCTTATTGTAAGTTCCGAAAAATCTTTTTCAGAAGAAAAATCTGGATCAAAAATTCGTATTGTAGAAAAATAATTGAACCGGCAAATGTCGTGCAACTGTTTTAAACGACCTATGACGGAATTGATTTGAAAAAATTCAGATTGCTTCATTATTTCCATCAGACGAACAAGTTTTTTTTGCTGTTGCTCATAAATTTGTTTTTCGCTACTTGCATTCAAAACTTCGGTTTTTCTGTTTTCAAAGGACAATGAATTATACAAATCCCGTGCTTCTGATGAAAATCCTGTCATAATCAGTTTATTAGAAAAACTCGTAGCATATTGGACTTCTTCAGCACAAATCGTTTCCGACAAAATATTGTCAACAGGTTTGGTCTCTTTATACAAAATATAAAATGCTTCCAAAATTCCTTCTTGAACAAATCCATTTTTGTAAACAGAAGGAGAATGCATTCTAAGTTCTGTTTCTATTTTTTTCAATTCACTTTTTGTTTTTGCGTCGCCAGAGGAATGGGAAAAAAGCGATTCAAAAAAATCCGTGAATATCTTAAAAAAACCCATAGGTTTTATATTATACCATATAGCTTACTTGTTGCTCAAGTTACTTTTATGGAATCCATATTTTGCAAGTTAAGCAGCCCTGCGTTGGAAAATAAATTTATGTAGTCTTTTTTCGTGTTTGCAGAAATTATGGCAGAACGCAATTCAGCACCACCTGGAACACCTTTTGAATATGCACAAAAGCGTTTTCGCATCTGCTTGCAGGCGGAAAATTCGCCGTTATCACAAATCAAACATTCAAGTTCTTCCATACCTGCCAAAATTCTTTTGGCAGGAGGAATTTCTTCAAAATAACCTTGTGTTAAAAGCTGTTGCGTTTGGACAAAAACAAAAGGATTTCCCATGGCACCCCGTGCAAACATGACGGCGCTGCAACCTGTTTGTTCCAGCATTTCTTTTGCAGCTTTTGGGGAAAACACGTCGCCACTACCAAAGACGGGGATTTTTCCGCCTGTTTTGTCTGCAACAAAAAAAACCAAATCAGACAGAACCTGCCAGTCGGCAAAACCTTCATATCCTTGTGCCCTTGTCCTTCCGTGCAAAGTAATTGCCTGTGCCCCGGCTTCTATTGCGGCCGTTGCAGCTTCCTTCCAAGTAATACAGGAAGAATCCCAGCCAGAACGAATTTTTACAGTTACAGGGATATTTTTATTGTTTTTTTCTACGGCTTGGACCGCAGCTTTTGTAATTTCATAAAGACGCTTTGGTTCTCTAGTCAACGCAGAACCTGCTCCTGTTTTAACAATCTTTGGAACAGGACATCCTGCGTTTATGTCAATTACCTCTGGAATATCTTTGGACAATTTTCCTGATAAAATTAAATCGACAGCCTTGGAAACAACCTCTGGATTTCCTCCAAAAAGCTGTACGGCATATTGTGTTTCGTTTAAAGCCCTTGCCATTAACAATTTGGTTTTATCAGAGCCCCGTACCAAGGCCTCTGCGGAAACCATCTCTGTGTAAGTAAAATTTGCCCCGCCGGCACGACAGACGGAACGGAAAGCCCTGTCTGAATAACCTGCCACGGGAGCCAAAAACAAATTCCCCGGCAAAACCACAGAACCTATAGAGACCGTATGATACAACATCCTTATTTTATTCTGGCAGACGGAAAAACTTGCAGCTATTCTTCCATAATTGTTCGGCTACATTTTCCAAATCCATGTCCAACATTTCCGCAAGAAATTTTACCGTAGATGGAATGTAAGCAGGTTTGTTGCGTTTGTTCCTAAATTCAGCTGGAACCATAAAAGGACTTTCGGATTCAACCAAAACTCTGTCCAACGGAATGCTCAAGACAGTTTCGTGCAGATTACGGGCATTCCTATAAGTCAAATTGCCTGCAAATGAAAAATACACGTTCAAATCCAAGGCCTTTTTTGCATATGCGGCATTTTCTGAATAGCAATGAAGAACTGCACCAGCAGAAGGACAACGTCCAGACAAAATGTCCAAAACATCTTTTCCTGCGTCACGGTTGTGCACTACAACTGGAACATTCATTTTCTCTGCTAATTCCAACTGCGTAACAAAAAGTTCTATTTGGGATCGCTTGTCACCAAATTTACGAAAATAATCCAAGCCTGTTTCACCCAAAGCAACCACATTCGGAAGTTTTAAGCTGGTTTCAATTGTCTTAACCCAATCACGACCAGGTGCATTCACTTCAGAAGGCGCAACCCCGACAGCATGATAAACACCAGACACACCTTTTAGTGTTTCATATACAATTGCGAAATCATGCAAACTATTGCATATACTTAAAATCCGGGAAACTCCGGCTTGTTTTGCTTCCTGAACAACTCTAAGTTGTTCAATAGGATCATCATAAATCAACCCAATGTGGGCATGAGTATCAAAAAACTGCATAGCTTTTCATCCAAAAAAAAGATTGGAACTTAAAAAAATTCCTACACCAAGGCTTTCTAAAAACTCAGCTTCGTTGATTTTTTAGAGAACCCGACGAATTTTAACTCTTGAAAACAACAAGAGTTAAAACATCGCATTTTCAAAGTTACCTCTAAAAACTAAAGTTTTTAGAGATTCCCACCAATTTATATATTAAGGATAACATAGGAAAATCAAATCGTCAAGGAAATGTTTTTTGGTGTTGTTTTATCTGCAAGAGACAGGAAACTGTACTTGAAAGCTGTAAAAATGCGAGTGTCGCAGCAATTTGAAATTCGTGTGACAACAAAATCACTCTTGCAAACAATGCAAAGTAGGTGTATATAGAAAATATGAAAGTTGGTGTGATTGGCTATGGAAGCATGGGCAAAATGCTCTTGGAAAAAATGTCTGCAAAATGTGGTTTAATTGACGGCAAGTTATATGTTGCAAATAGAAATTATGAGAAAATAGCCAATTTTGGGGGAAAATATATTTTATGTAGAACCAATCAGGACCTGGCGACAAAAGTTGATGTGTTATTTATTTGTGTCAGGCCATTTGACATGAAGACAGTGCTAGAAGAAATAAGAAATTTTTTAAGCAATGAACAGATTCTTGTTTCCCTCAATGGAAGCATTACGTTTGAGCAGATTGAAAGTATTTGTAGAAATAAAATCGTAAAAGCCATTCCCAGCATAACGGCAGAAATAAACAAATCACAAACATTGATTTGTTGTAATTCTATGGTGACTAAAAAAGACAAAGCAAACATAGAAAAATTATTATCCTGTATAGGTTCTATAATAGAACTACCTGAAACGGAAATAGGAATGGGTTCGGAGCTTGTTAGTTGTATGCCGGGCTTCATAGCGGCTATATTCAATGAAATTTGCTCGTCGGCTAAAAAACATACAAGCATTAAGGCAGATGATATTGTTCAAATGGTGCTAAAGACAATGATTGGAACTGGACAATTGATGATTGAAAATAATTATTCATATCAGGATGTCATTACCAGAGTAGCAACAAAAGGCGGAATCACAGAAGAAGGCGTAAAAGTAATACGAGAATCATTTCCGCAAGTTTCTGATTCAATCTTTGACAAAACATTAGAGAAAAGATACCATACTACTTTGAATGCACAGAAGGCATTTGGGGAATAATGGTGTGCCCGTGTATATATCGAAAAGTTGCGAAAGACAAAGAACACGACCGCACCCTTTACAAATAAAGAAGGGATTTTATGGAGTTCAAGGGAATCTCTAGAACATTTTCTACAGTTGATGGAATGCAATATGAAACAATTGGTGCGTTTTGGGATAAGCTAGCTAAAAAATATGGAAGAAAAAATCTTAGAGGGCTTGGCTATAACTGGACAAATACTTCAATTGAATATGCGATTGGTCTTATAGAAGGTGATTTAGATGAACAAAATGTCTGCATAAGCCTTCCTGACAATGGATGGGAATATGTCATTGGGAAAACAGAAAAACTAGGAGAAATATACAAGGACATCTACAAAGACGGTTCGTTGAAATATGAAATAGAAATGTTTGACGATGACGGGAATTGCAGGATTGAATTTTATAGAAATTAAAGGAACATAACAGATGATATACTTAAAAACAGATCGTCTTGTTCTGAGAGATTATCAAAAAGAAGATTTTGAAGCATATTACAAGCTAAAAAAAGATCCAAAAACGATGTATTATCTACAAGACATTCAACTGTTTGATGTAAAATCTGCTCAAGATGATTTTCGCAAAATCCTAGAAGACATGTTAAGCCCAAACAGGGAATTTTATTTTATGCATATTGAACTAAAAGATTCTCGTGAGCAAGTTGGAAGCATTGGATATACGGTGAACCAAAAAACTCCTGTAGGGAAACTGGTTCATGCCGGATATTTTATTTATCCAAAATTTTGGGGAAAAGGCTATACAACAGAAGCCTTTAGACGAGTTATAGAATTCGCTTTTGACGAAGACGACGTGTATCGCATTTCTACGGGATGTCTGGCAGAAAACACTGGTTCTGAAAAGGTAATGCAAAAATGCGGTTTAATAAAAGAAGCTGAACATGTTAATTACGAATGGCATGATGGCAAAATAAAAACACGACTGGAATATCGCCTGTTGAAGAGCGAGTTCAGACAAAGTTGAACCAACAAAAACGGAAACAAAACCATGAAGATAAAAGAAATTAAGACAAACAAAAAACAATATCTTGATTTGCTTTTGCTAGCCGACGAACAAGAAGATATGATAGACAAATACTTGGACAGAGGAACAATGTTCGTTCTTGATGAAGACGGTGTAAAAGTTGAATGTGTCGTTACAGATGAAGGCAACGGGATTTTAGAAATAAAAAACCTTGCCACAGTTCCAGAGTTCCAAGGGAAAGGCTACGGAAAAAAATTGATAGATTTTGTTAGTGCAAGGTATAAAGGCAAATATTCAATCTTGCAAGTTGGTACAGGCGAAAGCCCTTTGACAATACCCTTTTACGAAAAATGCGGATTTGTCCGTTCCCATAGTATCAGCAATTTTTTTACAAAAAACTATGAGAAACCAATAATCGAAGGCGGAGTTCAGTTAGTGGATATGATTTATTTACAAAAGAAATTATAACGGAACAAAGATTGAGCAGGTTTAACTGATTTTTTTGGTGGAGTTGTGTTCGTTTTAGGTATTTGGTTGAAATGTAAAAGGAGGAAGTCTCTAAATGTCTGAAAGACCAATTTTAAGCAAAGAATTAGATTCAAAATCATTTTTGAACTTTTACTATTTAAAAGAAGAACTTATTGATTTTTGTAGAGAAAACTGTTTGCCAGTATCTGGTGGGAAGCTTGAACTTACAGAAAGGATTGCACATTTTTTAGATACAGGTATGATTTCAAAAATTTCTTCAAATAGAAAAGTCACTACGAATATTGAAAAGATTACTGAAAATACTAAAATTGAATCAAATATTATTTGTTCAGAGAAACATAGAGCCTTTTTTAAAGAAAAAATAGGTAAAAGTTTTTCATTTAACGTTTTGTTTCAAAAATGGTTAAAAAATAATTCCGGAAAAACTTACGCTCAAGCTATAGAGGCTTATTATCAGATTTTGGAAGAAAAGAA
>JAZSMM010000012.1:0-4173 GCA_045535895.1 Treponema sp. | reverse complement strand
GTTCGTGAAAGATGAAATCTACGGTTATATGGTTCTTTGTTTTGGAAAGTACGAGAAAATTTTTTACCAGTCAATTTACGAGCTTCTTTCAAAGGAAATTATAGCTTCACTCAAAATATCTGATGTGGAGGAGAAGGTTTTATTTTTGGAGAAAGAAAATTTGACCTTGGAACGCTATTCAGAGGAAATGAAGAGCCTGTCCAGGACAGACGAAATGACAGGTCTTTTGAACAGACGCGGGTTTTACGACCTTGGGCAAAGAAACATAGACAAGCATGTTCACTATGACAGGACGGGACTTGTAATCTATGGCGACATGGACGGACTGAAGAAGATAAACGATACGTTTGGACATGACATGGGGGACAAGGCTATTCGGTTGGAGGCACAGGTCTTGGAAAGTGTTTTTAGGGCGACGGATATAATAGGGCGGCTTGGCGGTGATGAATTTGGTATTGTCGCTTTTGATATGAAGATGGAAGACATGCAACGGATTCGTCAGGACTTGGATGCAAAATGTGAACAGATAAACATTGAAGAAAATTTGGAATTCAACCTTTCCATAAGTTTGGGCTGCGTGGAATTTACAAAGGATTTGTCGGAGTTGACGATTTTGCTTATAAAAGCGGACAAGGAATTGTACAAGGAAAAATATAATAAAAAAAATTGCAATACCGGAAAGAGACAAATTGAAAAATAATATTGCAATTAAATTTGTTTTCTGATACAGTATTTCCATTGGGTTCATAGCTCATCAGGATAGAGCAACTGCCTTCTAAGCAGTAGGTAGGGGGTTCGAGTCCCTCTGGACCCGCCTTGTTTTTACGGGATGTAGCGCAGCTGGTAGCGCGCCTGCTTTGGGAGCAGGATGTCGCAGGTTCAAATCCTGTCATCCCGAATCTTATGCTAAGAACGCAAAGCGTTCGTACAGGATTTGAAGCGGAGTAGGATGTCGTAGTTTCAAATCCTGTCATCTAAAACAATTGCTTCCATAATCATTCAATAAAAATGGGCAAAACTTTTCGTACCTTTCTTGCAATTGTAAAATCCTTTATGTAAACTATGTTTATGGGAAAAGAACATCTTGAACTACACAAAGTAGAGTTGGAACATGTTGAGCAATACAACCAACTTTTGAAGTATGTCTTTCAAGTGACAAAACATACAATGCAGCAGGTGGGTTGGGAGGAAAAGGAATTTATCCGTGCCAAATTGCCAAGTTTTGAGCGAGCAAATGTACTGGGCTGGTTTGACAAAGCCAATTTGGTATCCCAATGTGTTGTGTATCCCATGAAAGTCAGGGTTTTTGGCAGAATATATGACATGGGCGGATTGACTGGAGTGGGGACGTATCCGGAATATTCAAACCACGGTCTTATGCATGCCCTTTTGGAGAAGGCTCTTTACCAAATGCGTGAAAACGGACAGTATATTTCTTATCTTTACCCTTATTCAATTCCGTATTACAGAAGGAAAGGATGGGAAATTATTTCCGACAAAATCACCTACGAAATCCAAGATTATCAGCTGCCAAAGAACCGAAATGTTCCCGGAGAAGTCAGGCGTGTGTCTGCCACGAGCGATGAAATCCGTAAAACCTACGACAGGTTTGCAGAAGTTACCCACGGCGCCCTGATTCGTGACGATTTGGCATGGAATGAATATTGGCTTTGGGACAATGACGACATTACGGCGGCTGTATATTACAACGCCAAAGGTGATTTGGATGGATATGTGATTTACTGGATAGCCGACGAGGTCTTCCATATCAAAGACATGATTTTTATGAACGAGGAGGCTAGGATTGGTCTTTGGAATTTTGTGAGCGCGCATTTCTCCATGATTTCAAAGGTCGTCGGAAGCACTTTCACGGACGAGTCTTTGGCTTTTCTCTTGGAGGACGCAAAAATAAAGGAAGATATTTCGCCGTATTTTATGGCGCGCATAGTTGATTTCAAGAAATTCATAGAGGTTTATCCTTTCAAGGCTGACACAAGGAAAAGGGTTTGGTCTTTTGCCTTGGAAGATCCGCTTTTACCGTGGAACAAAGGCAATTTTACCCTGGCAATAGACAGGCATGGCAAGGGAATCGTGGAACAAAGCAGCAAGCGATGCAAGGACAAAATAGACATACAGACTATGACTACCATGTTGCTTGGTTACAAACGGCCTGACTACTTGAACAAAATAGGAAGATTGATCTGCAACGAAAACACAGTTGACATGTTGGAGGATGCCATCGAGCAGCAAACTCCATATTTCTCCGATTATTTCTAAAAGTATTTTTTCAACAGTTGGCAACCTTTTGAAACTGTACCATTCAATTAAAGTATGATATAATGCAAAAAATCATTTAAAAGGAGATGTGTATGGATTCACAAGACATGGAAGAATCCATGGAAAAAGAAGAGAACGCAGGGCAAAATCCACAAAATTCAGAAAGACAAATTCCTGTTGTTGTCACGGAAACCATGGACGAGGAAAAATGGCAGCGCAAGGCATTTAAAAATTCCGCCAAGACTTTGTTGCGGGGCAGATGGAAGGTTCCTGTGTTGGCGTGTCTGTTGACAACTTTGATTTGTGGAATTCTTTTGGTTGGGTTTTATCCATGGCAAGCATTGGTCGCTGCCTTTAACGGCGGAACGGATTACATGTCGGAACAAGCGGCATTTTCTTTTGCCATGCAAAATATGGGAAAGACAATGCTGTATGCTTTGGTCTACAGCGTTTCAATTCCTGCATTTTTGCTTTCTTTTTTCATATTGCTCCAAAAAATGCACCGTGACAAGGAATCCGTTTCTCTTGTTTCTTTTGTGAATGGGTTTTCTTTTTGGTACAAGGGAATTCTTGGAATGTTGTGGCAAAGTCTGTGGATTTATCTATGGTCTCTTTTGATTGTTCTTGTAACTGTCGTCGTGATTGTGCTTCCCGTTGTGATTTTTGCTGTTGCGGGCGTTATGCAAGAAGACTCTTTGCAGGTTTTTGGTTTTGCATTTGGTGTTGTGTTGTTTGTTGTTGCTTACGTCCTGCTTCTTTCAAAGTACTATTCCTATTCCATGCAGCCTTATGCGATAAGCGATGTTCCCACAATGGGAGTTCGCAAAGCCCTTACATTGAGCAAAAAAATCACAAAAGGATACAAAGTAAAACTTTTTGTCCTTGACTTGAGTTTTATCGGTTGGTATCTTTTGTGCATGCTTAGCTTGGGGATAGGCTTTTTGTGGCTTGCTCCATATTATGGAATGACAAAAATCAACGCATATCATTTTTTGAAGAAAACGGCGATTTCCAACGGTGTTGTAGAAGAAAGTGATTTTGCAGGTCAAACGCCACAAAAAGAACCTGAAAAAATAGAAGAAGATACAGGTTCTGTTTGTTCAGAAGAAAATTAAATGAAAAACAAAAAATAAAGCACAAGGCGGCGTGGCAAAAGTTGCGCCGCTTTTTTCATGGAACTTCCTTTTGGGTTGTTTTATATATTTGTTGCGCTAGATTTGTAAGGTTGTCCACGTTGGCGTTGCCTTCCATGGAAAGGCTGTACATCAAGCCGGGTGCGGCATCGTACCAAAGGCAAACGCCTGTGCTTTCGTCGCTGTTTTCTTTGTCCAATAACTTGACGACACCATCGCACCAGCCGATTCGGCAGGGTTCTTCTTTGTTCCACTCGTAATACATTCCGGATATGTCCTCTAATTGGCTTGTGCTTTGTATTCTTGCGCAGCATCTTGCATTGTTCCATATAAAAGACATCTGTGCGATTTTGTCTGCGATTATGGAGTAGGAAATATCGGTTGCATTCAGGGGAACAAGGAATTCCACGCCTAAGCCTTCCATGATTTGCCTGGGAGTGGCCTTTGTGACAGGATTGGGAATATAGACGACTGAATCCGACTCCTTTGTGGTTCTTCCTGAGAGGCAAGATGCAAAAATAAAAATTACAATTAAATGTATAAATACAAAAAAAGTACTTGCTCTTTTTTCCGATTTCATATGTGCTCCTTGTGATTTTGCTAGTGATAATTTATGGTTTAATTCTGCGAAACTTTATTTTTTGTACGTAGTTCCCGTAAAGTTTGCGCTATAGCCATGTTAATCTGCATTATGAATATAGAATAAAGTTTTTTTTCTTGAAAAATTATAAGCTATAACTTATAATACTGTATAAACCATATC
>JAZSMM010000193.1:0-4045 GCA_045535895.1 Treponema sp. | reverse complement strand
TATAGGGGTGAATGGGATAGGCAACGACCGACAACTGCGTGCCGGACAAAAACTTACCATACCTTCAATCGACGGACTTACATACACCGTACAGCCCAACGACACAATCGCCGGACTTTCCGCAAGACACAACATAGCGGTAGAAGATATCTTGGATGTAAACGACCTGTCGTCTTCCGTCCTTCAAAGCGGACAAGAACTTTTTATTCCCGGCGCAAGGCTGGACTCCGCATCGCTTAGGAAGGCCATGGGAGAACTTTTCATCTACCCGATATCAGGGAAATGGCGGCTGTCATCAAAATTCGGGAAAAGGGCGGATCCTTTCACAGGTGTGCCTTCATCCCATACAGGAATAGACTTGGCTATTTCCCAAGGAACACCTATAAAGGCAGCTATGAGCGGAAAAATTATTGCAGTTGGGTATACCAATGTATATGGGAATTATGTTATAATCGACCATGAGAACGGTTACCAGACTTTGTACGCACACATGCAAAAACCTTGTCCATTAAGGAAAGGCCAACGTGTGGGGCAAGGAGACAAGATAGGACTGGTTGGCAACACAGGATATTCAACAGGACCACATCTGCATTTCACCGTCTATAAGAACGGCAAATTGATAGATCCGCTGACCGTACTCAAATAGTGTGTTAGGAGCATATAAAACGATGCAATCTGTATGTGTATGCCGTGGTTGCGGCAGAACGATTGAAACAGAATTCTTATTCTGCCCTTGGTGCGGCATTTCCAGGGTTGAATACGCCTCTACAGACAACCTTGATTCCATGTTTTCAAAACTAGAGAAAATGCAAATTCAAGACAAGGTCAGACACATAAACCAATTGGACAAAGAACTTGCAGAATTGGAACGGGACTTGGAAACCTTGGCTCTTAGCGCGGAGATGCATAAATGAAAAAATCAAGGTTTTTTTTGTGTGTCCTGTCCCTTTTTGTCGTTTCCATTGCTGCATACGGAAAAACAACTTTTTCCATGCCTGAGCTGGACAATGAAAGCGGAATCCTTTTTTCTGCGACCCACAAGCATCCAGGGGAAATATCTTACAGCACATTGTTTTTTTCGGACTTGGACAAAGAGGATTCTGCAAAGCAGTTGACAACTTTCCCTGAACAACTTTCCATTTTATCAAGCGGAAAAATCCTTAGGATTCGCAACAGATACGGCGTTTCACAATATTCTGTGGAAAACCAAAGCCTTTCCCACACATCATCGGTTTTAAAAGAATATATTCCGTCCAATCCTGTCTTGCATGGAGCAGAATCGGTAAGTCCCGACGGCAAATGGATTTGTTCACTAGAAAAAACAGGAACAGCAACAGCAAAACTGATGCTTAAAAACGCTTCTGGTTATACAGAAACCATTCTTGTCTCCAGCACAGAGTTAAGTTACACTTCCATTCCTGTAAGATGGGCTCCAGACAGTTCATTGCTGATTTATGAAAAAGAAGGAAACATTTATTTTACAGAACCTGATGCAATGTTTCAGTCCAACCAGATTCCAGAGACTTTTCGCAAAATAGGAAGAGGTTCAATAAACTGCGTGCAATGGGCTTCTGCAAAGAATTTGGTTTACATTTCTGGCGACCTAGTGTACAGAATCCCATTAAATGAAATGTATACAAGGGCTTTATACTCGGATTTCGTCGGAACTGGAACGATAATCGGAAGACTACCATTCCCGTTCAATTCGTCCGACAGCTATAATGTGAACAGCGAGTGTTCCCGCATGGTTCACATAAGGGGAAACAGAACCGTTTCCTACATGCAGCTTCCAGGAAATGCAGATTTCACAATTCAATTATATGCAAAAACAGAAACAGTCTCAGCAGCGCAAACCCTTGATTTTGCGGTTCTATGGGCCAACAGCAAACGACCGATTCTATGGAGCCAACGGCAAAGAGGAACCCATACAGAAAGCACAGCCATTCAAATTGTAGAAAAAAACGGGACTTGCACAACAGAAAACCTTGACCTGCCAAAAGGAGCAAGTTTACCTTCCATTTCACCAGACGGAAGGCGTGTTTTTTTTACGGACACAAACAAAGCCTATATCTACAACATTCCGACATGGGAACAAATAGCCCAAAACGAATGTGGCACACTTGCAAGCCATGTATGGATAGACTCTTCCTCGCTATATCTAGGAGGAACAGAAACCCTGCAAAAATGGAGCGTCACGGGGAACAAGCAGGTTCTTTTCCCTTCTTCTGCCAAAGAATATGCGTGGAACATGGATTCTGGTTGCCCTACGGTAAAAGCAGACGGCTTGCTATATGAATACGACATAAAAAATTCTGTGTGGACAAAATCAACTTTGCTTGAACTTCCCTCCAGCCACAGCAGAAATGAAAAATACAGAGCCTTTTTGGGGTCAAGCCCAAACAGTGATTTCACGAACGCACCTTACATAAGGTCTTTGACAGGACCTGCCGTAACACGTGTTATGTATACACCTGCATCCAAACAAAAAAACGAGCGCCCCAAAGTGGCTCTTGTTTTTGATGCCTTGGACAATGCGGACGGTCTTGCAAACATCCTAAAAACACTTGCAAAATACAACATAACCGCCACGTTTTTTATAAACGGAGAATTTTTGCGCCGTTATCCTGCCGAATCAATCCGTATTGCCCAAGCCGGACATGAATGCGGCTCCATGTTCTATACCGTCGCAGATTTGACCGCAGTGAATAATTTTGTTGTGGACGAAAATTTTGTAAGGCGTGGGCTTGCAAGAAACGAAGACGAGTTCTTTGACAGAACGGGACATGAACTTGCTTTGGTGTGGCATCCGCCTTTTTATAGAACCAACAAACAAATAATTCGTGCAGGTAATTTAGCCGGTTACAACCATGTTGAAAGGATTAATTTCCCAAACGACACAATCACTTTGGAACAAGCAGCTCTTTCCGGAAAAAAATATTACTCTGCAACACAATTAATAGAAATTGCAACAAGCCGTCTTAAAAACGGTGGAGTAATCCCGGTTTCAATCGGCTGTGCAAACGGAACTCGCAACGATTATTTATACGACAAGTTGGACTTGCTTATCGGTTCCATCCTGGACAACGGCTATGAAATAGTCACAGCCGGAACCCTACTCCCTCCTGGGCAAGTTGTCGCAGACACATATCCGCAAGAGTAACGCAAGTCATTGCTTCTATTACAGGAACAATCCTGGGGCATAGACATACATCATGGCGACCTTCTATTTCTAGTTCCACGTCTTCAAAATTCTTTCCGTCAAATTTTACCGTGTTTTGCTTTAGGAAAATACTAGGAACGGGCTTTACCGCCGCACGAAAAACAATCTCGTTCCCATTGGAAATTCCGCCAAGAATTCCCCCGGAATTATTCGAATTGAAACAGCATTTGTCGCCGTCAACGTACATGGCATCATTCACAACGCTGCCTGTCATATCAGCACAAGCAAATCCCGCTCCAAATTCTATCCCCTTCACCGCACCTATGGAAATAATTGCCTTGGCAAGTTCCGCATCAAGTTTTTCAAAAACAGGTTCTCCAAGCCCAACAGGAATTCCTGTGACATGACATTCTATAATTCCACCACAACTGTCACCCTTTATACGCATTTCTTCCACTTTTTGATTCATCTTTTCTGCCGCTGCCAAATCCGCGGCACGCATGGGATTTTTTTCTACAACAGAAAAATCCATGGAATCACATTGAATTCCTGCAGCCCGCAAAGTAAAAGCTCTTACACAAACAGACTCCCCAAAAAACCAAGCCAAAACAGCGCGGGCAACTTCACCTGCAGCCACACGTGCGGCTGTTTCCCTGCCAGAAGACCGCCCACCTCCACGGAAATCACGGTTGCCATATTTCATGGTGTACGTAAAATCCGCATGCCCCGGACGGAATACGTTCCTAAGATTCTCGTAGTCTTTGGAATGTTGGGATGTGTTTTTAATCAAAATTGCAATTGGGCTTCCTGTTGTCCTGCCTTCAAAAACACCACTTAAAATCTCGCATTCATCGGACTCTTTTCTGGCGGTAACAGCAGCGTTCA
>JAZSMM010000284.1:0-9673 GCA_045535895.1 Treponema sp. | reverse complement strand
GCCGTCATAACGGACAGTACCGGACTGTCGGTGCGTTCGGAAGGTTCGTATACAGTTTTATTGAACGCAATAACCTTCACAACGGCGGCGGGGCATCAAGTTGTTTCTGAATGGGACATCCGCGGCAACATGCTTTACTTGACATGGACGGACACGGTGGGAAACCCCATATCTTTGACGCTTTATAAAACAAGGAATTGACATTATATGGGAAAACAACTCTTTTTTGCCACAATTTTATTTTTACTAATACATCCTTGTCCACTTTTTTCGCAGGAAGCAGATACCAGCCTTAATCCTGCCATCGACCCAAACACAGGGTTTCCCGTTATAGAGGAAAAACCGTTCATCGTGTTCAATGAAGGTGCAGCAACCACATGGGTTACACGCATACAAAAGCAATCGGGACGCAGCAACTTTGTGTTCAAGGATTTCTTTGTAGGCGCATATTTTGCCGCAGAAACAAAAAACATGAAGCCCGTGGACAGCTTGGTAAGATTGGCTGTTTACTATCCGTTGAGTTACAAATTCAACGAAGTCCCACAAGCAAAAAAGAACATGATTACTTTTGCATTTGATTTGTTTGCGGCTCCCTTTATAAGACTTGACATGTGGGAATATGTCCACTTCAAGATTGGGGCTGGACTCCATTTCCTGTACCAAATGGCAGACCGCTGGAACTATGCAAATCTGGGCATAGGCGCTTTTGCCGCAGCAGAACTTCCTGTCGCCAAGTCATGGACGGCAATATTAAACGGTTATGCATCTTTAGATTATGGAAACTTTGGAACAAACCGGCACATGGAACCATATGACATTGTATGGCAATATCAACTTGACGTAGGCGTACGATACAGCCGAAAAGCGCAAAACAGGTATTCTTACATAAGCAGCAAAAAAACTACTTTGACTCCGTGACAGCTTCCCAAGCAATTCGTGCGGCGGCTTGTTCCGCTTCTTTTTTACTTTTGCCACTTGCAGGTCCGTAAAGAACTTCCCCCAATCGCACCGCAACCCAAAAAGTTCGGTCATGATCCGGTCCTTCGCATTTTACCAACTGGTACGCAGGATATGTCTTGTATTTCTTTTGATAAAATTCTTGCAACAATGTTTTATAATCTTTTGTGTGTTTGTCTGTAAGGACTTTTTCTATTTCTGGTACAATAAGGGTCAAAACGAATTTTTCCGCAGCAACGTACCCAGAATCCAAATAATAAGCCCCAATCACGGCTTCCAGCGCGTCCGCAAGTATAGCCTTTTTTGTCCTACCACCAGAAAGGTCTTCCCCTCGTCCTAAAACCAAATACTTATCTATTCCCATGAGCAAAGCAATTGGGGCAAGGGTTCCTTCAGAAACAACGACGGACTTTATTTTTGACAAATCGCCTTCCTGACTTTTCAACATGGACTCATATAAATAAGTCGCCGTTGACATTCCCAAAACAGCATCACCAAGAAATTCCAAGCGCTCGTTGTTGTAACGCTCTCCGCCCAATCCCGCCTCATTTGAAAAAGAACGATGATGCAGAGCCATGTCAAGCAGCATCAAATCATTAAAATGTATACCAATTCCCTTTGAAAAAGACGACAAGTCCTTTTTCCGTTGAGGATTAAGTTGTGTTCCTTTTGAAAAAAAATTTGATAAGGGTTTCAACATTATTTAATTTAAAAATAAAGAGAAAAACCAAGTTGATTTTTCTCTTTATCATCCCGCCTTACTGTTGTGATTTAATAAAATCGTAAGCGTCTCTTACAGTTTCAAACTCGTTTGCCTTGTCATCGGGAATCTTGATTCCCATTTCTTCTTCGATGGCATAAACAAGCTCGTAAGTATCCAAACTGTCTGCACTCAAGTCCTGTCGAAAAGAAGAATCCAACGTAATTTTTGATTCATCAATTTCAAGTTTCTCTGCAATTAGTTTTTGGATTTTTACAAACAATTCGTCCATTGTTTTCTCCTAAAATTAGTTACTTTCAGGTGTAATCACCTGGCGACCGCGATAAAACCCACATTTCGGGCATACACGGTGCTGCATTGTTAAGTTACCGCAATTGCCACACTCAACAAGATGAGGAGCTGTCAACTTCATGTTGATATGCTGCCGTCTACGTGTGCGGGCCTTTGACGTTTTCGCTCTGGGCACTGCCATATGTCTACCTCGCTATATAATTTGTTACCACTATAACGCAATAAAGCATACAACATTTACCCACAATCTGTCAACCATTATAACATTTTTCAAAGTTTTGTCAAACATATTTTGACGTTTTTTGTCAATTTGTCAATAAAAATTAATTTCTTTTTCTTTTTTCTTCAAGGGCCTGCGCAACCAACGGCGGAACCATAGAGGAAACATCCCCTCCAAGGGCGGCAAGTTCTTTTATGGAACTTGAACGCAACACAAAATATTTTGGTTCTGTAGGCAAAAACACAGTTTCTATTCCGGAATCAAGGCTTTTGTTCATCAAGGAAAGGTCAAATTCATAGGAAAAATCCCCGGTATTGCGAACCCCCCTAATCAAAACCGACGCGTTATTCTGTCTGGCATAATCCACAACAATAGAATCCCATGCATTCACCGTCACATTGTTCCAATGGGCTGTAAGACTCCTCATCAGAGCAACTCTCTCTTCCGCAGAAAACAAAGTTTTTTTCCCTGAATTCACGGCTACAACAACATGAATCTCATTAAAAATCGTTCTGGCTCTTTCTATTATATTAAGATGTCCGAAACTCGGAGGATCAAATGAGCCTGCAAAAACAGCTTTAATCATTACTTTTTAACGTATATTATTTGACGAAAAAGGTAAAGAGTGATAAAATCAAAACATGATGAAACTTAATTTTTTGAGTTTTTTAGGAATTTTGACATTTTTTTTGGTTTTAACGGCAAGTTGTGCTTCCAACGACCAAGAACCCCCTGTTGTTCAGACAGTCATTGAGCAACAAGAATCAATTGCTTCAACAGACAATCAAGAAACCATTGCAAAACCGGAACCAGAAATCATAAAACCAGAGCCACAAAAGCCTGCAACGGAGCAGGACGCAGAATACATGCGTTCCATCGCCGCAGTGTCAACCTCTGAGACCATCACGATGGACACTTTCACACAAGACAAAAAAGAGATTCTGGAACTTATCGATCAAATCGAAGTTGCAATGAAATCAAACAACTACTCAAAATGGGTGTCTTACATTGAACCAAATTCAGTGCGTTATTGGCAGAGCTCAAAAAACCTAAAAGAAATAGAAGGGAGACTTCCTGTAAAAGGCATAAAAATAAAAACAATGCAGGATTACTTCAAATATATATTCATTCCCGCAAGAACAGACCGCAATGTTGATGAAATCCGTTACATTTCTGGTTCATTGGTAAAAGCCGTTCAAGTACAAGGGGAAACCGACATAATTTATTATACTTTTGAAAAAATAAACGGAAAATGGATGTTAAAGTTGGACACATTATCATAGCGTTCTTAAACCATTGATTTTTTACTCTCTATACATTATAGTAAGAGAATCTGTATTAACAGGAGGATTAAGTTATGAAAATAACAAAATTCATTGCGATTTTATGTGCGATGATGATTACCACAGGACTTTTTGCCCAACAACAAGTATCACGAAAATCAGAAACAACTGTTGAAGATGAATACCTAAGCAATGTTGAAGGTGTGATTATCCGTGAATTATCTCAAGCAGACGACAGGGACAATAAATTAGTTTCCCTGCAATACATTCAAGAAGCCATAGATGCAGGTCGTACTTCACCTGACATCCAAATGGCATTGGATTCCCTTGCGGGAGAGGGAATAACCTCTCAGACAAGAGAAAACGGTCGTTTGATGAACAATTTCCCAGATGTCCGAGCAAAGGCCTGTGAACTCCTTGGGCAGATTCCTTCAGAAGAATCTAAAACAACATTGGTCAAGATTGCCCTTGCAGACAACGAACCAATGGTTGTCACCGCTGCCGTTCGTTCTCTTGGAGACATCGGAATCAACGAAAACGACGAGGTTGTGGCCGCTATAATTTGGTCACAGAAAAAATATGCAACATTGAATCCCACCTCAAGCCTTGCCTTTGAAATATTAATTGCTTATGAAAAACTAGCGGAGACAGTCCAGGACAAAGGTCCTATGATTCAATCCATATCTGCAATCGCATCAAACTACACATACGCAACGCCTGTAAGAACAAAGGCTTACGAACTACTCAAAAAGATGACTGGAATGTCCGGAACCAACAACAACTCTAGTTCATCATCGAAAGACGAGAAATAAACAAAAAAAATGGACGTTGTGCAACATATCAGCACAACGTCCTTGGTCGAGAGATACAGGATTTGAACCTGCCACCTTCGCCTCCGGAGGGCGACGCTCTATCCAAATGAGCTAATCTCTCAAGTGGTATATAAGGATAAAGACATTTTTTGTTAATGTCAAGGGAACATATTATGGAACCGATTATTTTAGCATCCGGATCTCCTAGAAGACAAGACACATTGAAAATGATGGGTATTCCTTTTCAAGTTATCATTCCGGAGATAGACGAATCCGTCCTTCCTGATTTACCTCCCGAACAAATACCAGAGAATTTGGCGACGCAAAAAGTAAAATATGTAACAAAAGCACTTCCTGCAGCCCAAGAAGTTCCATGGATTCTTGGAGCGGATACACTGATAGTTCAAGGTGACAAAACCTACGGGAAACCAAAAGACATTGACGAAGCCGTTTCGTTTTTGACCGATTTTTCAGGAAAAACACATAAAGTAATTACATCCATAGTCCTATACAATGGCAAATTGCATGACCTTTCCGCAAGAACCACAATCACGACAATCAACTTTGCTAACCTCTCAAAAGAAGAAATAGACTGGTATGTTTCGAGTGGGGAATGGCACAACGCTGCCGGCGGATACAGGATACAAGGATTTGGTTCTTATTTCATAAAAAAAATAGAAGGAACGTACAGTGCGGTAGTAGGCTTGCCACTGTTTGAATTATATGATATGTTGAAAGAGCAAGGTTATTCTCTTATAGACGAATAATTTATGCCGGTACGCATTATGGATTGTGTGTCCGTGGTGCGCCACCGATCTTCCGGACCGATACAAAAAAATTGGTCGCGAGAAACAGAGTACGGAGGAAAACCTAAGAGTTTTCCGGGAAGGAGTATCTCATGGCAGTAGTAACCATGAAGAGTTTGCTTGAGTCTGGAGTGCATTTTGGGCATCAGGTCAAGCGTTGGGATCCCCGCATGAAAAAGTACATCTTTGCAGAACGTAACGGGATTCATATCATCGACTTGCAAAAGACAATCGTATCAATAAAAGATGCATACGAAGCTGTCCGCAAGGTAACCGTTGCCGGCAAGTCTGTCTTGTTTGTCGGAACAAAAAAACAGGCACAACAGGCTGTGGCAAAAGAAGCCGAACGGTGCGGTATGTACTATGTGAACAACCGTTGGCTAGGCGGAATGCTCACAAACTTTTCCACAATAAAAAAATCATTGCTTCGTCTAAAGAAATTGGAAAAGATGGAAGTTGATGGAACATTTGAAAACCTCACAAAAAAAGAGATTGCTTCCATACAAAAAGAAAAGTCAAAGTTGGAAAAAAACCTTGGCGGAATAAAAGAAATGAAAGAACTGCCTGGGATTATTTTCATCATAGACACGCATAAAGAACAGATTGCTGTTGCAGAAGCACGTCGCATGGGCATCCCCATTGTAGCCGTTGTAGACACAAACTGCAACCCCGAAGGAATAGACTACCCTATCCCCGGAAACGATGATGCAATCCGAGCAATAACATTGTTCACGCAAATTATTGCGAATGCAGTAATTGATGCAGACAATGAAACAGGTCTAAAAATTATCGAAAACCTTCAGGATGATGACGAAGAAATCACGACTGATGCCGCATTCAAGTCTGACGAAGAAGAAATCATTGACTACAGCAACTACACTCCAACAGAGCCAAAAGAAGAGGATGAAGAACCTGTTGACGATGACGACCTTGTGGACGAAGACAAACTTTACCAGTAACAACAAACGGAGTTGATTAAATTATGGAAATAAAAGCATCTGATGTAAAGGCATTGAGAGAGAAGACCGGTGCCGGAATGATGGAATGCAAAAAAGCATTGACAGAAACCAACGGCGACGCAGCAGCTGCGGAAAAACTTCTAAAAGAGAAAGGTCTTGCAGCTGTGGAAAAAAGAGCTGACAGAGCTACAAGCGAAGGAAGAATCTTCATCAAGATTGAAGGGAACAAAGCTGCTATTTGTGAACTAACATGTGAAACGGACTTTGTGGCGAAAAATGCCGACTTTATCAAGATTGGAAATGACATCGCTTCTACAGCACTATCCAAAGGTTACACGGAAGTAAACAAGGAAATGTCAGACATGCTGTTAGACCTTGCAACAAAAATACGTGAAAACATGACATTGCGTCGCCTTGAAGTGGTTGACATCCCAGAAGGTTCCGCTGTCTCAAGTTACGTCCACAGCGACGGAAAAACAGGTGTCGTAACCGTTATCGCCACAGACCCAGCTGAAAACGCCACAAATGCGGACATCGTTGAATTTGCCCATGACTGCTGTCTACATATAGCAGCATTTACACCTGCATACATCAAAAGGGAAGATGTCGACAAAGCATATATCGATGAACAAACGGAAATCTTTGCAAAACAAGTGGAAAGTTTGGATAAACCAGACAACGTAAAAAAGGGCATTGTCCAAGGAAAAATCAACAAACACTTGGCAGAAATTTGCTTTTTAGATCAACCCTTTGTAAAAGATGACAAACTTACTGTATCAAAGAAAATGGAAGAAGTAGGGAAAACTACAAATTCGAAATTGTCTCTTGTAAAAGTTGTTCTGTATCAACTTGGTGCATAATCTCGTAAAAGGGCTGAGGTTTTCTCAGCCCTTTTAATACAATTTGATAAGGAGAATACAATGGCAGGTAACGACACAAGCATATCACGCATGGAAAAAACCATCATCGCTTTAAAAGACGAGTTTAAAGGATTGCGTACGGGACGTGCTTCTGCAGCAATATTTGACAAAGTGCGTGTGGATTATTATGGTACACCTACTCCACTAAACCAAGTTTCCACAATTTCAGTACCCGAGGCAAGATCTATCATCATCCAACCTTTTGACAAGGCATTGATTGGTGAAATTGAAAAAGCCATCCAAAAAGCTGACTTGGGTTTGAATCCTTCCAACGACGGAAAGATAATCCGTATTTCCATACCTCCATTGACAGCGGAACGACGCAAGGAATTAGTAAAACAAGCAAAAGCAATTGCGGAGAACAGCCGAGTAGCCATCCGCAATATTCGCCGTGACGGAAATGACGACCTAAAAAAACAGCAAAAAGAAGGTTCCATTACAGAAGATGAATTGAAGACATCTGAAAGTGAACTTCAAAAGTCAACTGACAAATTTGTCCAAGAAATCAATAAAATTTTGGAAGACAAAGAAAAAGAAATAATGGAAGGCTAATGACAAGTCTGGACAAGGTGCATATTCCTGTTCATGTAGGTATAATTATGGACGGGAATGGCCGTTGGGCGCAAAAAAGAAATCTGCCACGTACAGCGGGTCACAAAGAAGGTCTTGAGACTGCAAAAAAAATTGTTGCAGCTGCGGCAAAAATTGGCATAAAATATGTCACCCTTTATACATTCTCCACGGAGAACTGGAAAAGAACACAAGATGAAGTCGGTTTCCTTATGAACCTTATAACAAAGCATTTGCGTGCCGAATATGAGTTTTATAAGGAAAATGGAATACGAATCCAACATATTGGTGATATGGACACTCTTCCGCCAGAAGTTTGCAAAGAGATGAAATCAGCGGAACAAGAAACCGCAACTTTCACTCAGATGACGGTTGTTTTGGCTGTAAACTATGGAGGGAAAGACGAATTGGCAAGAGCTGCAACCAAACTTTGTTCATCTATCGACTCCAAGAAAATAACAGAGGAGATGATACAAAAAAACATGGATATTCCAGAACTTCCTGATGCAGACCTCATAATTCGTACTGGCGGTGAAAAACGGCTGAGCAATTTCCTTATGTGGCATTCCGCATATGCGGAATTGTCTTTTAGGGATACTTTGTGGCCCGACTATACAAGCGAGGATTTCTACGCAGACATAAACGATTTTCAGTCCAGAACAAGAAGATTCGGGGCTTTATAAGAGAAAAGAGGCTTATTATGAGCAAACTGACACAAAGATTATTAACATTTTTTATTGGGATTCCTCTTGTTCTAATTGTTGTGTATATTCCGGCTTGTAACCATGTTGTTTTGAACACAGTAATTGTTATAGTGTCATTGATTTCATCCCTTGAAACATACAATTTAATGAAAGCAAAATCCCCCATGCAACCTAAAATCGCCGTCATCTGTCTTTCTTTGACCATACCTGTGTCCGCGCTGATTTGTACATTAACACGCATGGATTTCACTCTTACAACTTTCACGTTCATTGCAGCTTTTATGGTTTTGATGATATTGGAAATATTTACGCCACAGAAAGACGGAATGTCTGATGAAGATATTTTCTCTGAAGCCAATAAAAAGTTGAGCGGTTCTTTATTCGTGTTGCTTTATGGCAGTTTTATGCTCACATTCCTTTCACGAATGACGATATTGGAAAATTCTACTGCCTACATAATGGTTTTTCTGATGATGGTCTTTATTTGTGATTCAGCAGCATGGCTTTTTGGAATGTGTTTTGGCAAAAACAACAGAGGACATGTAAAAGCCAGTCCAAATAAAAGCATCGCGGGTTTTGTTGGAGGAGTTGCAGGTTCCATCGCATCCGGAATTCTGGGTTGGTATTTGTGGCCCCACGTTTTTACAGGTTCAATCCTCAAGATGATAATCTTGGGTTTGATTATCTCTGTCACATCAATTTTAGGGGATTTGTCAGAGTCGGTTTTCAAGCGTTCCGCAGGTTGCAAAGATTCCGGGAATGTAATACCTGGAAGAGGTGGAATACTGGATTCCATTGACTCCATACTCATGTCCGCCCCTGCTTTCTATTTTGTTGTAATGTTGATGTTTGAATGACAGGGTTCGGATAAGACATGAAAAAAAGAATCCTTGTTTTTGGTTGTACAGGTTCAATAGGCACTAGCACGCTGAATCTGTTCAGGGAATTTCCAGAAAAATTCGAGGCGGCGGGGTTGACCGCTCATTCATCCAAAGACAGACTTGCAGAATTGTCAAAGGAATTCATGGATGCGCCTACCCTCCTTTTTGAAAACACCAACAAAAATGATTTGATAAATTTTATCCGTGAGTGCAAACCGGATTTAGTCGTAAACGGTATTTCGGGTTCGGCAGGGTTGCTGCCGTCCATCGCTACGCTGGAAGAAGGCATAGACCTTGCACTTGCAAACAAAGAAACCATCGTCATGGCAGGAAGAATCGTAAAGTCATTGGCGAACAAAAACAAATGCCGGATTCTTCCTGTTGACTCGGAGCATTCTGCTATATTCAGCCTAATTGAGCGGCATAAAAAAGATTCCATACAAGAAATAATTTTAACGGCATCAGGTGGTCCGTTTAAGGATTTGCCACAAGAAAAACTTAAAGATGTCACTGCCTCGCAGGCACTAAAACACCCTACATGGAACATGG
>JAZSMM010000100.1:0-3144 GCA_045535895.1 Treponema sp. | reverse complement strand
TACATCTGTTCGCACAGGTTTTCCTAGGACCTTCATTCAAAGACGTGGCATTGCAGTTCCACGCTTCGTGTTTTATAAACCATCTTGGGGACTGGGATGAAAAACACTTCAAACTTATGGCACTAATAAATTGTAGCGAATGCGGAAACCAGATGTCCGACAAGGCTCAAAATTGTCCCAAATGTGGTGCTCCCAATCCCAATGCACCGATGCGGATGCCGGCAGGATTCACCTTTAATCCTTGTGCTTGGCATAATGATATGCCCGCAATTTCGTCTTGTGTAACTTGTGGTAGATCTATGTGTAAAAATTGTGTAGATACAGCACCTTTTACTGTAGATAACAAGCCACAATGTAATGAATGTAGCTTACAGATGTTGAACGAGAACATAGCAGCAAACAAGAAAACGAAAACCTGGGCTATCATCAAACTTATATTCCTATTGTTCTTTATGTTTATCGGATTGGGATTGTTTATGACAGACCCTAATTACGCAATGAACGCATGGATCTGTGCCGGTATCGGTGGCCTACCTTCGGCACTGAAAACCTTTATGACCCGTTCTGCTGAAGAAAAATTGGTGGATGAAGCTATGTCTCGCGTAGATCCGAATGAAGGATGCTTCCAACAAATCGTATTTTTCTTCGTCAGAATAATCTTTGCTTTTTTTTTCGCTCCTGTTGCCGCCATTTGGTTTACAATAAAGAACATCATTGCTATTACAAAATGTAGTCGAGCAATCAAGGCAGACCAAGAAGATTACGACACTATTCTGTCACGAATGCAAGAAATGGAATCTATAGATGGAGAACAAAATTCTTTCACAGAACAAGAAGCACCCACCATTTCTCCTATTACTACCAACAAACCGACACAACCTGAAACTCCAATACAACAAACGAAGCCCAATCAAGCACCAACTAATACGGAAGCACATACTTCACAAACGATGCAAGCCATTCAAACTCCACCTTCTTCCGTACCTAACCAAAAACAGACTCCACCAAAGGCCAACAACAAAATGCTTGTCGGCATTATTATAGGTGCAGTGGTTCTAGTTGGTCTAATTTCCGGATATTTTGTATGGTATGCACCTTATGCTAAAGATAGAGATGCATTGCGTACTTATGTAGTAGCCAACAATGTGTTTTTACGTTCATCCAAAATGGCTGGAGTAGAATACAATGTTTTGACCAAAGTACCTTATGGTTCCGAATTGATTACCTACACTAAGGATTCTGAATGGGCAGAAGTCAAAGTGAACGGAATTGAAGGATATGCCGCTTCTCCTTATCTGCTTGAATGGAGCAACTTTACTCTACTCAATGGCGTATGGGGAAGTGCCGATGTAAAGGAATATATCGAATCATCCAAATGCCGCCTCGCTATACTTGACTATTGCAAGCGAAACCAGCTCAATACAGGAAATGACGGTTGGCAACTCTACACATTACAAAAGGATGTGAAACCTAATATGGTTTTATTCCCACGCCTGAACAACGGTTATGACAAGTTCACAGAGTTCGCCTTTATCCTCAAGAACAATGCCACACAGGAACGTAAATTAGCTATCTATTCATTTGAGGAAGAAACAGAAAAGCCTATATTCCTATATGAGGAAAACGCACCGACAGAGGGAAAAATAAAAAACATAAAATTCAACAATGCAAGAAACGAGTATCAGGTTAGTTACACTGGGAATAGTCCTGTACCCACAAAAGAGAATAAGCCTGCTATTCGAACAGAAGAAAAGCCAGTTCTTTCTTCTGTATCAACAGAAGTAAAACCAACAACAGCATCCACAAACCCTGTTGCTAAGACAGAAGTTGTATCTGAAACAGAATCGACTATTCCTGCAACAACTGAAGACACTGGAGACAATAATATTTACACTACGGTTGAAGAAGCTCCCGAGTATCCTAATGGAGGAGTAGCTGGCGTAAGTAAATTTATCAGCAACAATTTAAGATACCCCGAGTATTGTAAGAAAAACAACATACAAGGTAGAGTTGTTGTCTCTTTTGTAATCAACAAAGACGGAAGCACTTCTGATTATCAAGTAATCAAAAGTGTTGATCCTTATTTAGACAAAGAAGCTTTGAGAGTATTAAGTTTAATGCCCAAGTGGAAACCAGGCAAACAAAGAGGTGTACCAGTCAGAGTGAAATTCACTATTCCTATCAATTTTAAACTATGAGAATAGTATTAAGATTATTTCTTTTGGCAGTATGCTGTGTAAGTGTGTGGTTGGTTTGCAGTTACTATCATCAACAGATTATCGTCAAAATTGAGAATGCCAATATCCTAGTTGTATCCAAACAGGATATGCAACTGAATTTAATCAGCTACAAAGGGGACACTTTATTCAGTGCCCCTATTGCAGCTGGGAAAGCATACGGCAACAAACAAAAACAAGGTGACATGCGCACACCCGAAGGAGTATTTCAAGTAATCGACATCCAAAATTCGACAGAATGGAAACACGATTTTCACGATGGAAAAGGAGACATAGAAGGAGCGTATGGACCGCATTTCATACGTTTGAGAGTCCCCGGACATAGTGGAATCGGAATCCATGGAACACATCTTCCAGAAAGTATCGGGAGTAGAGTTACGGAAGGTTGTATCCGACTGAACAATGATGATTTGAGAAAATTGGTTACTTTAATCTATCCACCTCTTACTGTCATCATTACTCCAGCAGCTATGGATGAAAACCAGAATGCATTAAACTTGAAAAAATAAGATCTATAAGAAACCGTGTTTCCCCTCCCAACTCACCTCGTGGGAACCAAGAAACACGGTTTCTCCTTTCCCCACAAACCAAAAACAACAAGAAACATCCTTTCCAGTCCCAAAACAAACAAAAAGACTTAAAAAACGTTGTTTCCGTGAACAAAACACACCAAATATAAAAGAAAACAAAGAAATCTTGCTATATTCGCCATCGAGATAAGGTAAAGGGACACGTTCCCAAGATTGTTTAACATCAAAAACTATACGACTATGAAGGAAATACTACTATCAGTCCTAAACGTCTCAACAACAGGGCAGAATGAATTCAATATAAACATCTGTACATCAATCAGTTCAACAGAAGTTGAGAAGGAATAGATATATTGAAAGGTTATCCGAGAAAGGGT
>JAZSMM010000082.1:0-2067 GCA_045535895.1 Treponema sp. | reverse complement strand
CCAATCATCTGCCGCAATACAACAGATGATTTCAAACATAAACTCCATCGCAACCAACCTCAACAAAACGGCGGCAAGTTTTAACCAACTGAAAGACGCTTCAACTGAAGGTAGCTCGGCAATCGGCAACGTGCAGATGCTAGTTCAGACCATGTCTGGGCAGTCAGCCCATTTGCTTGAAACAAACTCCGTCATAAACAGCATAGCCGAACAGACAAATCTTTTGGCCATGAACGCTGCCATAGAAGCCGCCCACGCAGGGGAAGCTGGAAAAGGATTCGCCGTAGTAGCAGACGAAATACGAAAATTAGCGGAAAATTCTGCAACCCAGTCAAAGGACATAGCGAAAGAATTGAACGCAATCGTGACAACCATAAATACGATTGTAGACGCAACATCTGCGGCAGAGACATCCTTTACAACTGTGATGGAAAGAATATCCATGGTCAGCGACCTTGTGTCGGAAATATCAAGTGCGATGAGCGAACAAAACGAAGGCAGCCGGCAAGTACTAGAAGCGTTACAAAATATACAAGGCATCACCATTGACATACAATCCGGTTCACAAGACATGAATTCCGGGACAACTTCCATTCTCAACGAAATGAGCAGGCTGAAATCTGTTTCACAAAAAGTACAGACTAGTTCGCAAGAAATGGCAAGGGCCGTGGAAACGATTAGCCTTGCAATCTCTCAGATGGAAAGCAATGTAAGGCAAAATGGCAAGGCCGTCCAGTCGCTGAACGACCTTACCCAAAAGTTTATACTGTAATGAAAGTGCCGGTCACTCTTTGCTGAACGCAAGTCCAGTTTCATTGCCAGACACCGTAACCCTATCGTCCTCAAGGAATTTCCCCGAAAGAATTTCCTTTGCCAAGGGATTTTCCAAGTATGTTTGCAGCGCTCGTTTTACAGGTCTTGCGCCGAACAAAGGATCGTAACCAACTTCTGCCAAAAAATCTACAGCGCTGTCTGCGACATCCAAATGTATACGCCTTTCCTCCACACGGCGGACCACACGTTCAACTTGTCCTCTGACTATACCGCGAATGCATTCCTTGTCCAACCTGCGGAACGTGATGGTCTCATCGATTCTGTTCAGAAATTCAGGTCTGAAAGTGTTTTTAAGCAAATGGTCAATCTGCCCTTTCAGTTTGGCAATTTTTTCATCCGAATCTGCTTCCAAAATCAAATCGGAACCAATATTGCTTGTCATGATTATTATTGTGTTTTTAAAGTCCACAAGTCTGCCCTGCCCGTCGGTAAGCCGTCCGTCATCCAAAACCTGAAGCAACACATTAAATACGTCGGGGTGGGCTTTTTCTATCTCGTCAAATAGAACCACGCTATAAGGTCTACGACGCACGGCTTCCGTAAGCTGCCCACCTTCATCATAACCAACATATCCGGGGGGGGCACCAATAAGTCTGCTCACACTGAATTTCTCCATGTATTCGCTCATGTCAATTCTGGTCAGGGACTTTTCGTCATTGAACAAAAAATCAGCCAATGTTTTTGCAAGCTCGGTTTTTCCTACCCCTGTAGGCCCAATAAAAAGGAAGCTGCCCAACGGGCGGTTTTCATCGGAAAGTCCCGCCCTGTTCCTTCTTATGGCATCCGCAACGCTGGAAACCGCCTCATCCTGTCCTATTACACGGCGGTGGAGAACGTTTTCGAGTTCAAGGTATTTTTTCTTTTCTCCTGCAAGCATCTTGCTTACAGGAATACCAGTCCAAGTGAATACCACTTTTGCAATATCCTCCTCTGAAACCTCTTGCCGCAACAGTGAGGGACGGTCGCTACCGTCAACCTTTTCTTGCTCGGCTTTTGCAGTTACCTGGACGAGTTGCTTTTCCAGTTCCGGAATTCTACCATATTTAATTTCAGCCGCCTTGTTTAAGTCGCCTTCTCTTGTATAACGAACTTCATCCAACCTAAGCTGTTCAAGTTCTTCTTTTAATTTTCGGCTTTCATCTATCTCTTTTTTTTCGTTCTCCCATTGAAGACGCATGGTATTGCGTTTGCCTTCAAGTTCAGCAAGTTCCTTTTCAAGTTTTGACAACCTTT
>JAZSMM010000126.1:0-3404 GCA_045535895.1 Treponema sp. | reverse complement strand
GGAAGCCTATGCGAAGGCAATGTCAATTCGCACCTGCTATGAATTGCAAGGCGAAGCTGTTCTATGTCTGTTGCCTCCGCAAAATTTACGATAAAATTTAACAGGAGTTTGGTTGCATGGGGTTTGACATGGACAAGGATTCACAGGATTTTTATAGGACGATAAAAACCTTTGTTCTAAGGGCGGGACGCATGACTGCCACCCAGCGGCGCGACTATGAGGAATTGTCTGGAAGGTGGTGCATCCCTTTCACAGACAAACCTTTGAATTATACGGATTTGTTCGGGAACACTAATCCAGTTACAGTTGAGATTGGTTTTGGAATGGGAAAGGCCACGGCCATTATTGCAGCGGACAATCCCGACAATAATTATCTGGGAATAGAAGTGCACAAGCCAGGTGTGGGGAAACTTTTGGGAGAAATCCGTCGCCGTGGACTTGAAAACCTGTTCATCATAGAACATGATGCATTGGAAGTTCTTGACAAAATGGTGTGTGACAATTCCGTTAGTGCTTTCCATGTGTTTTTCCCAGACCCATGGCCCAAAAAGAAGCACCACAAACGCAGGCTCATGCAGCGACCTCACACGGACTTGTTGGCAAAAAAATTGCTTCCGGGTGGTTATGTGTGCATGGCAACAGACTGGGAGCCTTATGCGGAATTCGCTCTTGAACATCTTTCTTCTACTCCTGGTTTGGTCAATGCGTATAAAAGGTACGCGGAACCCCAGAAATGGAGGCCCGAGACTCGTTTTGAGGAAAAAGGAAAGGATGCCGAAAGAGCAATACGGGAACTGTATTTCACAAAGAACGATGACGAAGTGATGGGAAATTGAAAAGCATGGATTTGTTTGACTCTGCTAGAATTGATGAACTTGTGTCCCTTATCTCCAAACATCAAAATTCATATTACAATGGAGAAGCTGAAATTTCCGATGCGGAGTTTGATTCCTTGTGGGATGAATTAAAAAGACTTGACAGCAACAATCCTGTTCTTCATAGGATAGGTTCCGACTCCGGCAATTTTGCAAAAGCGCCGCACAGAATACCCATGGGAAGCCAGGAAAAAGCGGCCAATCCAGAGGAATTCCTTTTATGGGCGGAAAAGCATCCCTATGATGAATATCTTGTTGAATACAAGTTGGACGGAGCAAGTTTGGAACTTCAGTACGATAACGGAGTTTTTACAAAAGCCGTCACCAGGGGCAACGGTTCAATAGGGGACGATATTACTGCCAATGCACGGAAGATGCAAGGTGTGCTTTCGTATTTGAACTGTGACGGCGTGTCGCAGCCTTTTACAGGAGGAATCCGCGGAGAAGTCATAATGACCCATGCCGTGCACCACGAACATTTTCCGGACAAGGCGAATTGTCGTAATGCTGCCAACGGGTTGATGAAGAGGAAAGACGGCAAGGGCAGCGAGTTTTTGCAAGTAATCTGCTATGATGCGTTTTTTGAAGACCATATTTTTACCGATGAAGAAGATAAACTTAGGTGGCTTTCCTCGTGCGGCTTTGATACGGTTCCGCTTGAGATATGCACCACGGCACAGGATGTCATAAATTACAGGGCGGAGGTCATGGAAAAAAGGTCTTCTTTGCCTTATGACATAGACGGACTTGTCGTAAAAGAAAGGAACATCAATTTGGAAGATGCCTCCAAGGTCCGTCCTGACAGGCAGATTGCTTTCAAATTCAGCCTTGAAGAAGCCATATCCGTCCTAAAAGAAATAGAGTGGAGCGAGTCTGGTTCAACCTATACTCCCGTGGCGTTGTTCGACCCAGTGGAACTTGCAGGGACAACTGTCAAGCGAGCAAGCCTTGTTAATCCCAACACAATCCGTTCATTGGGCATAAAGATAGGCAGCCATGTGGTCGTCACAAAACGAGGGGAGATAATCCCAAAGATAGAGTCGGTTATTGCGCAAAAAGGTCCTGTTGTTGTAGATGAAAAAGATATTGTTTTTCCCGCAACCTGCTCCACCTGCGGAGTCGCTTTGGTTGACGAAGGCACCAGGCTTTATTGCCCCAACCGTAGTTGTTCCAAAAGAATTCTTCACCGCTTGGAAAAATGGATTGATGTCTTGGAAATCAGGGATTTGGGAGTGACTTTGATTAGGGATTTGTTCAACTCCGGCAAAGTTCGTTCCATTGCGGCCCTTTATTCCTTGGCAGAGTCGGATTTGGCTCCGTTTTTTCTTGCAGAGGAAAGTTTGTCAAAAGAAAAAAAATCTTTGGGGGCGGAAAAAGTCATAAAATCCATAAGCCTGCATAGTTCCATTTCCTTGGCGGCATTCATCGCAGGTTTCGACATAGAAGGCGTTGGGGAGACTCTTATGGAAAAACTAACGCAGGCGGGTTTTGACACTTTGGAAAAACTTTTTTCCGCCACGGAAGAACAAATAGCTTTAGTGAATGGGTTTGGAGAAATAACTGCAAGGACTCTTGTTCAAGGAATCGCTGAGAACATGGACGAAATGAAAGAACTCCTGCAGAAAGGTTTTATCACCATAAAAGAAAGTCGTTCCAGCGGTTTTCTTGCAGGCAAAAGTTTTTGCTTTACGGGGGAACTTTCCATGAAAAGGGTCGAAGCGGAAAAGATGGTGAAAGAACGTGGGGGGAGCGTCAAAAGTTCCGTTGTTAGGGATTTGTCTTTCTTGGTTACAAACGACCCTTCCTCTGGGTCTTCCAAAAACAAAAAGGCCTCCCAGTTGGGAATTCCAATAATAGATGAGGAGACTTTTTTGGCCATGATGAATTAATCAAACAAAGGGAAGTCCTTGGTGAAAAAATCAGGAGACACCGACTCTCCGTTGAGCCTGACTTCCCAATGAAGGTGTGGCCCGGTGGCAAGACCTGTAGAGCCCGAAAGTCCAATTTGCTTGCCTTGTTCAATCATTTGTCCTTCTTCCACAGAGTAGGAGTCAAGGTGGTAATACAGACTGTAAAGTCCGGGCATATGTTCAATCACCACGCTAAATCCTGTGGAAACACGGTTTTCTGCAAGGACGACTTTTCCCGTGCCGCACGCATATACGGGTGTTCCTGTTGGTATTCCATAGTCTATCCCGTGATGTAGGCTTGTGGAACTTTTCCCGTTCGAGTAGGCATATACACGCCTGTCTCCAAAGAAAGAAGTCAATCTTGTTGCTTCTGTTGGTGGCGTGAAGGCTTTGTTTTGATACACGGCATTGGGATTTATGCTGAACAGGATGTTGTTAAGTCGTTCAATCTGCATCATTCGTTCTGGGCTTGCGTCTGTCTTTATAGCCGTGTTTGACTCGTTCAATTTTAGTGTCTCGCTGACGAAATCCTTTTTTTCTATGGTCATGGGCAATGTGAATTTCATAAATTCCCCGCCATAGGCACTGTACATGACGGTTATGTTGTAATCGCCTGTTT
>JAZSMM010000334.1:0-7560 GCA_045535895.1 Treponema sp. | reverse complement strand
GTCCTTGTGACAAACATTTCCACGATATTCGCTTTGCTTCCTTTTACCATAGATCCAATGAGAAAGAACAGCCAAACATCCATGTCCGTCTGCATAACAGGCGGTTTGATTTTCTCTCTAGTCTTGGTACTCGTCGTTATGCCTCCGTTGTTCTCTATCCTCTTGAGAAAAAGGAGGAAGGGATGAAGTTGCAGAACTGGTATGAACAAAAGACAAAATATCTTTTTATTTTTTTAAGTTGCACATTGGTTTTCGCCTTTCTTGCCAAAGACGCAACAATAGGTGAAGGCAAGAGAAACAAACATATCGTGTACAGCATTCGGTTTGAGTATTTCGGTGTAGATGCGAACACAATGGAACGAATGATTACAATTCCATTGGAAGAATCATTGTCTGTCTTGAGCGGAATACAAGAGATGCGTTCTGTCAGCAGCCACAGCCAGTCTGTCACCACTGTGTATTTTCATCCAGGCATGGAAAAAAAATACATATATCTTTCCCTAAGGGATGCGGTCGACAGCCTGTATGAAACTCTACCGAAGGCGGTACAGAAACCAAGGATATTGTCATCCGAATCGCAAGACAACACGGTTTTAAGAATATCTGTTTTCGCCCATTCTTTGTCTGGGATCCGCCAGTTCCTTGAAAAAGAAATAAAACCCTTGTTCGAGGGGGTGGAAGGAGTTTCAGAGGTGGTTGTGTCGGGAGGTGCCGTCCAAGAAATTCTTGTTGAATTTGACCCCGGCAAAACTGCCGCGGAAAAAATAAATCCGAACTATTTTGCCAATATTATACAAGAAGCGAATGCCATTAACTCAGGAGCATGTCTGCATGACGGCGGAAAGCAGCTTGACCTTGTTTTTGATACAAAGGTAAAAAAAATTGATGACATCCGCATACTGCCCGTTTCTGTAGGTGACACCGTGGGCCGCCTATGGGAATTTGCAAACATAACCGTGACAGACAGGGAACAGGACGAGATAGTTCGTGTAAACGAAAAAGAATGGGTGACAGTCGAAGTTAGGTCCTCCTTTGACGGCAATGCGGCGGACATTTCCATGCAATGCAGAGAAATACTTGCTTTGTCGCAGATTGTGGAGGATGACTACATGATATTGTACGACAAAGGCGAGCGGCAGAGGATTCTTTTGCACGACATGTTCATTGCGTTGTTGCAAAGCGTCGCTGTAATAGTCCTTGTGGTTCCCTTTTTCTTTGCACACAGAGCCGTTACTTTATTGGTGGGATTGCTTCTGCCTGTAACGATGTTGTGGACGACAGCCCAGTTGCACGTCCTTGACCTGCGTCTGGACGAGAACACTTTGTCCGGGATGGGGGTTGCCATGGGGCTTGTAGCCGACTCTTCTTTTGTAATAGCAGAAATGTGGGCGGCCCACAAAGGCAAAGGTGTAAATCAAATTCCGTTCCAAAAGATATTCCCGTCAATCGGGGCTTCCTGCGCCACAACAATACTGTGCCTGGTACCATTGTGCTTTATGGACGCAATAGTTCCAGGAATGCACGCAGCAGCCATGACAATCATATTAATGCTGCTGAACGCAACTTTCATAACATGTGTGTTCTTGCCATGTTTTTTGCCTGCAACGCTAACCGGTAAAAACATCGTGCCGGAAAAACTGTGGATAAAGACCAGGGCTGTTTATCTTGGTGCGACACGCACATGTTCAATTTTTTGCATGAAACATAAAAACAAAACGATAATGTGTTTTGTTTTCTTCACATTTCTTCCATTCATATTGCTTTTGCTTCTGGGCAAAGATATAAGTGCAAGACAAGACGGACGGTTAATCTGTGGCAGGGTGGAATTTGAAAGCGGCACCACAATGGAAAAAGTTGACGGAGATTGTGAAGTTTTTTTGGGAAAAATAGAACGGCTGGAAGGGGTGGACTCCGTGTTGAGCCATGCTTCCAAGGGGAGCATGTATTTCGAGGTTTTGCTTGACGAGGAAAAGTCAAACGCAAAGAAACTTGCCGCCGACATAAAAAATTTGCAACATGAAATTCCAGAAGGCTTTGTGTACGTTCTGCAAGACAACGAGGCAAAAGGCAGTAAAACACATGTTCTGGAAATTGCGGTTACAGGTGACGATGAAAGCAAATGTCGTGAGTATGCAAAAAAGGCTGCGGAAATCGCCGGAAGAAACAAGGCCGTAAGGCAATGTGTGCTGAATTTCAAGGAAGGCGAGCCTTGCATAACAATCACACCCAAGTTGAACGAATTGTCCCGGCTGGGGCTTTCTACTTGGGACATGGCCTTTGCACTGCGTCAAGTAATGTTCGGCCCGGTAGTCGACAAGTGGCTTCAAGAGGGAACGGAAAGCGACATCCGGCTTGTTGGAAAAGACAAGTCGTTGATCAAAGTGCATGACATAGAGAACCTGTTCGTTCCCAACAACAAAAGCGAAAGTCTGCGTGTGGGTTCCGTGTGTACAGTGACCACCGGAAAAGACAACTCCAGATTATACAGACTGGACAACCGGAGTGCAGCATTTTTTACATTGCACTTGGAAAGTTCAAGCACAGAAAAAGCTTTGTCCACTGCAAGAAAAATAATCCAAGAAACACCTATGGAAAAAGGATATGGTTTTAGGTTTTCCAAAGAAATAGAAGGATTAAAAGGGCAGTATGCAGCCCTTCTGATGTCCATCATAGGATGCATCGCAGGAATATTCTTGCTGCTCACATTCATGATGGAGGACTTGTATTTGGCGGCAATCACAACAGCCACAATTCCCGCATCAATGTTTTTACCGTTGGCCGTGAAATCAATACAATGCACACCGTTGGAAAGCCAGGATGTAATGGCCCTTATAATCGTTTGCGGTCTTGCCGTGAACAACGCAATACACATCGTTCAGTCTGAAAAAGCAGACATATTGGGAAAGATTGAGGATAAAATTCAAAGTGCTTTGCTTGCGACCATAAGCACGGTTTTGGGCTGCGTTCCCTTGTTGGCGGTCGCTAATGACTTCGCCAACGACTTGGCACGGACATTGCTACTGGGAACTTTGGCATCGTTCGTCGTAGGGGTGTTTTTCTACCCCGTATTGCTGGGCAAATGCCTTGAAAAGAACAGGAGGAAGATCAAATGAAAGGACACAGAAATGCATCAGGAAAGACTAGCCGATGGCAGAAGAAAGTGGCGGTTCTGCTTGTCTTGGTTCAAGTCACATCCATTGTTCCGGCACAGGAACTTTCCATGGAACGCAGGAAAAACCTGGAACTTCTGGAGTATTACTTTGACAGAGCCGATTTAGAGCAGGACGGGAAAAGGTGGAATATGATAGCCGAAAGCGGAATTTTGTCCGCCATATCCGAATGGGAGGACAGCGCGATTTCCGAAATGGAAAAGGAAAAAATTAAGGACGAGTACGACGAAGAGAAAAAAAGAAGGTACGGCGAGTGGCTTTTAAAAAGGCATCTGGACGAAGAACGCTCAAAGTCAATAAGAAACTTCAAGGAATCCCTGCGGAACGCCGCAAACGAATGGACTTTCCAAAACGAAGAGGGAATCGGAACGGACAAGATAAAGCAAAGTCAAGTGGATTCTGCGTGGAGTCAATGGACGGATTTCGCAGAAGACATCGCAGGACAAAACGGACATACGCCCAAGATGGCGGAACTTGAAAGACTTTTGCAGGACTCGGAGCTTGGCGAAGACGCACGGCGAGATTTGATTCAAACGCAGACACGTCAATACAATGAGTATTTGAAGGTGGAGATGGAACTTGTATCTTGTGCGGAAGGGAGCAGAATCATATCCGGGATGTTGTATGACAGGAGTTCCTTGAAACGAATGAGCGCGGATGAAGCGGCTTCTTTCATAGCGGCAGAATTGGCAGCCATGGCAGAGGAGAACGCCACAGGGAAAACAAAAGACTTGATGGATGATTTTAACAGTCAGCTTGAAAGCCCTGACGTTCCAATTGACGATGAGCTCGCTTTCTATGACGGCTGGAGCGAAACATTGAGCAGAAGAATAGACGAGGCAATAGCGGAATGGGAAGAAGCGGAGCTGAAATTCCTGGTGGAACGGACGGAATGGGAGCGTAACGCCGAACAGGTGTATCTGGAAAGCGAGCGGTCCTGGGCGGATGCTTTTGGCGAGTTGAGGGAAAGACGGAAAGAATGGGAGAGCAGTCTTTTAGAACAAATAGACTGTGGGCTGCTCCTTTGGCAGACAAAAAACGCCGAACTAGAAGAGCAGATTTCAACTGCAAGGATGCAACTTGAACAACAGCTTGCAGAGGAGCGCAACCAACTTCAAAACATGCTCGACATATATTTCTCCTCGTACAATCAAAGCCGGCAGTTGCTTTCGGTATGCGCCCAGGGAATAGACGGTTGGTTTAAGCAATGGACGCAGGAATATCGTGACATATACGAATATTGCGAGAGAAACGCTGAAAACCCGGATGAAATGTTTTTGCATGGCAGACTGGATGGCGTTGATACGCATGACAACTCCAAAGACGACAAGCCGTATGAATGCGACATAGCCGATTATTCCACGATTGCCGGCGCAGAGCGAACATATAAGCAGCTGAACGAATGGAAGGATGCATATATTTTTATGATTCGTGACAAAATAGAAAAGAAAATCGACTCTTTTTCCATAGAGGCGGACAGCGCGGAAAAACAGATAGAACGATTGGAAGGACTCATAGAAGATGCGGAATATAAACTTTCAAAACTGCCGCCAGAAGGAACTTATGGCGTGGACTTAAATGAACTGCGGGCGGAAAAAAACATACTGACTTCCTCCATCAAGGACATGAAGGAAAGCATTGTTTCCCTTGGCGACAGAATATCCACCCTTGAGGAATCCGCGAAAAAAGCCGAATCCGTCTTGAAATCATTGGAAAACGTAAGCTGCACAAGCGATTCCGAGCAAATAGAAGTCGCATTGGCGGAATACGCCGGTTTGTTCAAGCAGGCTTTATGGGAAAGCAGCGAAAGCATGACGGACTTGAACACGGGGTGGATTCCAATTGCAGTGAGGTCGCAGGAGAACCGACAGAACGCCGTATCGGAATTGTACACATTGCACGGCAGCATCTTGGCACAAGAGTCGGACCATATGGACACCATGGAGCTTGAATACTTGAAGTCGGTGGCGGCATTGGAACACTGGCAGCGGGAACTTGCCGCTTTGGAATCGTTGAACCAGTATATCATGGACTCAAGCTCGCAGGTCGAGGGCATGGAACAAACCCAGAAGGCACTGGAAGAGTCGGCGGCAAGATACAAAGAGGCAACGGAAAGATACGGGCAAGCCGTAGCGAACGTACAGCAGGCGGCGCAAAGGATACAAGCGGAGCAGAAAAGACTTGACGAACTCATGGCGGAGCTACAGGAAAGACAGGCCGAATTGGACAAAGCTAGGGATGAGCACCAAAATCTGCTTGCAACGCTAGACGGCATAGACGAAGACTATGTGAAGGAACAAATAGAACACATCTTGACGCAAATTAAAGCCGCCGAAGAAGACACCCGATATGCCAATTCCACGGAAAACTACTACGTTCAATACAAGGAATACTCCGATTTTATGGAGGCCATGCAAATCCAGTCCATAACAACCAGACTGCAAACGGGCGGCAACGGAATGATTGGCGTTGGGGAAATCGAAAGCCTTATTAATGAAGCGGAAGAATATATTTTAATGCTTGGGACGGACCTTAAAAAAATAACGCTGTACGACTTTGCGAAAAAAGTGGAACAAGAAGTTCCGTTGGCGGCTAGTGTTATCGCACAATATCTCCAAATTGGTGAAAACTCTACGGAAGAGGAATCTTTGTACGCACAGGAAGCAGTTGAAAACTCACTGAAATTAATCATCGCATATTACGACAACGAACTGAAAATGAGGGCGGAGAGTATAAAATATATAGAAGGGTACGAAGAAGATTCGATATGGAACACATCAGGAAAAACGGAGGCAACACAAGAAAGACAGGAAGACAAAGGGATAATAACACAACTTGAAACCTTGATTTCTCAGTTGGAAAACAACACGCAGGAAAGAAAAAGGCAGGTTACGCAGACTTATGGTTCGTTGCGACAAGAATACAAGTCACAGGAAAGGCAGATGGCCATTGAAGATCTTGAAACAAAAACCTCAAGCGACTTCAAGACACTTGGTTCGCTGGAAAGTCTGCTTGATTGGGCTGCAACCATCAGCTGTGAAAGCGAAGGCGTGGGACTTGCTGAAAAAGAAGCGCTGAGCAACTATGTGGCGCTAGCCGTTAAATACCACGGACTGAAATCATATTATGCGGGACAAGAAAGGGTGCAGGATGCATCCTCCATGGACGAATACCTGCAGGAAGCAACAGACGAATACATGAAAGCACAGGAAACGATGCGTGTATATCAGGACTTGCAGTACAAACAGGCATTGGACGCGGCCTTGTTCCTGTTGAAGGACAAAGAAACGGCCGGTCTTTCGCAGCAGGAACTTGAGACGCTGGAAAAATATATTGCCTGTCACATGCATTCACTGGGCGAAGACTTGGAGCAGACAAACGCAGAATACACGGAACTGGAAGAAACTGTTCGTAGAAACATAGAAAAAGAAAAAGAAGCCTTCCGCCAAAGTCAACAGAACGGCGACCTTGCTCTTTTGCAGCAACAAGCCATCGAAGTCTTGGCACAGGCATTGAAGAAGCAGTTGAACTCATTCTACAAGGCGCGACTCTATTTGCTGTACAAAGAGGCGGCGTGGAACGAAAGCTGTATAGACTTTGTGGAATCAGTGGGAAAGGTAAAGGAAGAGTTGGACGGTATCGACAAAGACTACAAAGACATGGTGCAGGATGCAGCGGCGTACAGGCTGGGCATAGTCGAGCGGGATGCGAAGATTCATTTGGACGCTTTCCATGGACTAGTTGTGTTGCCCCGGTCCCCTGGTACAAACGACGTTGACATGGAACGCATGAACGTGCTTGTGACACAGATAAACAGTTACAAGTTTAGCAGTGAAGATGACTTGAAGGACAAGGTGAAACAATTAAACGACTTGACAGGCTACCTTGAGAAAAACCGCATGACCACTTCTGAGCTGGAAGGGAAACTAAAGGCCCTCGAAGATGCATTGAAGGCTGCCCAAACCCAAGTCGAGGCGGCGGAAGTAGCCGTCTTGGGGCAACGGAGCAACATAAACCATGCGATGCAATCATACAACACCTCGGCGGATACAGCCGACAGTGCGTACGGAGACGTAAAAGAAGCCGCCCTTGAAAGGCGGAAGGCTCAGGAAAAGCATGACTGGGCGATGGGCGTGTACCTTGACGGAGCGAGCGATGAGGAAAAAGAAGGCATATCCCAAGCGAAAAGAAGACTGGAAGAAGCCCGAAAATCCGTGGACGCATACAGCTTGTCCGTCTCCGTGTTGAAGTCTTTTTTGGAAGGCGAAAGAACCATTGAGGATGCGGAATATCTGGACAAAGTGGATTCATATAGAGAACAGCATGAAAACCACTACACCACGCTTGTTCTTCAAAGTGTAATCGCACAGAACATAATGATGCAGGAAGA
>JAZSMM010000057.1:0-6107 GCA_045535895.1 Treponema sp. | reverse complement strand
TTGTCCGCACTAAGTTTTTCGTTCTTGGCAGTTATGGACACAGTAACACCCGTTTCCGACCGGTATTCAACAAGTTCTATCTGTGGCTTTGGACTTATGTCCAAAAAACCGTCCGTACTCATGTGTCCGTACTGCCCGTGTTCGTCATACAATATAATGAGTGCCTCAATTTGTCCCGATGAAACAACGGCTGTGGTGCTGTACTCATAGGTTACGCCGTCCGTTCCCGTTGTTTGCGTGCATATGTCTTGCGGCCATTCCCCATTTCTGGCTATTTCTGTAGGTTGTTGTGAAACGCCGTCAACTTCCCAACGGATTTCCATATGCGTCACATCGTCTGTTATTCCGCTTTGATCCATGTTCCATAATATTTGTGTGCCTTCTATTCTAACTGCCGAAGGTGAAATAGGTTTTGCGTTGCACAAAAGGTGGGGCAGGTTGTACGAGGGGAATGTACGCAATCCGTCTGCCGTGGGCCAGTCAAGTTGCAATGTTCCGTAGTCCTTTTCCAGTATGTTTTCCATATGGCATGTCAAACTTAGTTTGTCTTCACTTTGGATTACTGTGATGCTAGAACCGCTGTTCCAGAATCCGTCCAAAGGTGTTATAGTCGGAGCCAAATCAAGTGACATCGGGTTGAACAGGTTCACTTTTACCTGTGTTGCACCGGGCTGTATTATTTGGGTTCCGTCTTTTGTGGAAGTCCATACTTCACTGAATTTGTAGTCGCTTACAAATATGTCGGAAGTGTATTTGGCAAGGTATTTGTCCATTGGCTTGTTAAAAAAGTTGCAACCTGTCACGAAAAAGAGAAGAAATATCAGCAAAATGTTTTTTGTCAAAGAAAATGCTTTTTTGCTTGCGGAATATTCACACATATTTCTTTTCCTCCTAGAACTGGTATCCCACGGATACAAACGGAACTACAAAACCGCTCATCATGTTCGGGGCAAACATATGTTGCCAGTCCGCTCCTGCTTCTATATACAAGCCGGATGTTATGTAGTATGCCAAGGCAATCCCCGCATCCGCCGCAATATAAAATGACGTGAATTCAGGCGAGTTGAGGTTTAATCCGAATTCAAAGTTCATGTTCAAAAATCCAATTATTCCAGCTCCAATTCTTGCCTGGAACCTGAACTTTTTGTTACCGAACTGTTTGTGGTAAACACCATTTGCAAAAGCCGTAAAGGCATGGCTTTTAAGCGTGTAATATCTTGTGGTCTGCTTCATGTTGAAATAACTTGCGTAAAGTCCAATCCCAAAAAATCCAAACTTGCGCTTGAACGGCAATAGTTCCATTCGCAGGCTTGCTCCCAAAGGAAAAACCGACGGAAAATATTCTTTCAATGTGTCGCCCATGGTTGTTATGTATGGGGAATATCCAAATGCTATCGTAAAGTCCATAGGTTTTTGAAACCGTATATCCAAAGGAATTTCCGCTGCAAACTCACCGGGGTTTTCCGCAACCAAATGCCAGTTTCCAACGTCAAATAATTCCACGTCAAACACAAGGTCCGCCCTTGTCTCGTTGTCGGATGTTTTTACTTCCAAGGGTAAAATTTCAGAACCAAACCTTGTTTTTAACGAAAACTGCGTAATGTCTTTTAAGTTTTCACCTCTTACCGTTATGTTTCCGTCGTACACCGTGTCAAGGTAGATTATCTCTTTGGAAATGCTTTCAAGTTGAGGAATAAATGCCTTCTTTACCTCGAATTCCATGGGTTGTGTTGTGAACGCCGCCTGTTCCAACAGGTTGAACAAGGTTATTGTGTAGCGGTATTTTTGAGCAGACCCATCCTCTTTTGCACTTAAACAAAGCACAAGTTGTGTTTCTGTGGTCTTGTACAATCCTTCCCCAAGGTATTCTACGTTCTGTACGTATGTCAAAGGTTGTTGCGTCTGGAGTGGTTGTTCTGTTGGTTCTGTCGGTTCTGCTGTTTTGTCCCTTGTGGTTTCTTCCCCGTCTGTGCGGTCGCGGTCTTTTTCTAACTCCGTTGTCTGAACCGGTACAGGCAGGCGGTTTTTTATAAAGTAGTCTTCATATGGCTTCCATGTTTGGTCGTCGTTCTGCATTTCAATCAAAACGTGGTACCATTTCACGTATTTCCCTTGAACCCATTTGATGGTCTGAAAAATGGTGGTTTTTTCATCGCTTTCTTGCATGTAGTAGCTTTTTTCCTGTGCTTGTTGCGGACTTTGCGCCGTAAAATAACCTGGAACTAGCATCAGTATTGTGGCAAGAAAAGTTGTTGCCAGGTAGACCGTGAATTTTTTAGTTTCCATACAAATCTCCTGGGTCATAAACATATATTTCTTCTTGCGGCAGGAATACGCTGAATGTCTGCGTGACGGGCGTTCCGTCTTGCAGGACTTCCCTGGTTTCCATTGGTTTTTCATTTTCTCCGGGCATAAAACGTTTTGCTGTTACAGTCCATTTGTAATTGCCTATTCCAAGTTGCGACAAGTCGATTTCATGCTGCAGCTTGTTCTGATTCTGTTGGGCAGGTATGTACATTTCCTGCAAGACATTGTTGTTGTCTGCGTTCTGTATTAGCAAATGATAGGCTTGTGCATCTTTTACGCCTTGCCAAGATAATTGTGCCGTCAGTTTGTCCACAAGATAAGTTTCGTCAAAGCGTGTTTTGTCCGGTGGGTTTGCACCTTCTACAGGAGCAAAAGGTTTTATGGGTTCCACCGTGAATGTGCGTGGCATAAGGCAGCTTATGTCCAAGTCCCCAACGCTCTTTGCGTTCACGGTGAACCAATATGTTCCTGCGTTCAACTGCGGCATTTTTGCTTTTGTGCCTTCAATAGTTCCTCTGTATACAATTGTTCCGCCTGCGGTTTTTGAAGGCTGTTCGCCGTATTCTTTTGGAAGTATGTTTCTGCTTCCTTTCGCAATTACAAGTTCTGCGTTTACAACGGGCGAACGTGTTGAAAAAGAAACGCTCGCAGGATTGAAGAATGCGTCGTAACCTGCGAATTTTGTTCCGTTGTCGGGACTTTCAATTTGTATTGGATATATCTTCGTAAGGTTGAAATAAGATTCTGCAAGTTGCCCTGTAAGTCTAGAGGACAGGGCTGTTTCGTCTGCGAACGCTTGCACCGCCCATCTGTAACTGCCTGCAGGTAGTTCGTCAAAGACGATTGTGGTTTCAGTTCCTTCAACATACAGGTCATGGTATACGGATTCCTGCTCTTCTTTGCGGCTTCCGTCGTCTATGTATAATTCCACGTGGTAGTAATGTGCCCCTGTTACAGCTGCCCATGAAAATGTCACTTCCTGCCCTGGCCGCACTATTACTCTGGACAATGCCTTTGGGTTCTGTTGCTGCGGAATTCCAAGTTGAGAAACAACTTTTATTTGCCGCGTGTGGGTGGTTATTTGCTCGTTTTTCGTGCCGCACAAAAGCCTCCAGTAATAGGTTCCCACGTTCAGCCGCCTTCCGTCTGTTCCTTGCGTTCCCTTGGGCAGGGTTTCTTCATGAACCAGCGAAGTAAAATTACTGTCCGTCGCAATCTGGAATTTTATGGTGTCCGGCAAATTGGTCTTCCACGTGAACCGTGTGTCCAGCAGCATTGATTGCGCTATGGAATAGTTGTTTGGCGGGAAGATTGGCTCAAATTCAATTTCCTGGTCTATTGCCATAAAAGACTGCACGGATGACGCAGGGGATTCATTTCCTTCCACGTCTGTCTGCGTCACCGTCCAATAATAACGTCCTGTTGAAGGCAATCTAATTGGTATGTAGTTGTTGCTTGTGTTTTGTGTTGCAAGGACGTTCCTCATTGCTTGGTCGCTGGCAACCTTCACTGTGTAATGGTCGGCATCGTTTTCTTTTTGCCAAGAAAACACAGGGACGTTGTCGTTGTTATCTTGGACAATGTTCACAAATCCTGCGTTTGCCGGCGATATTGGAGTAGGGGCGGAAAGTGCGTCTTGGCGTTCTATTACAAAAAAATATGTCTGGGAAGGTTCCGTATAGCCAAGACCGTTTATCGTGTAGTAGGGTGTTACTCTCCAGTACCATCGTCCTGCACCCAAGGTGGAAACAATGCTGGACGGCATGGTGCAATTTTGTTGAATTATTGGATTACGCATGTCGGAGTTGTTTGCCACTTCAAACAAGTAGCGTGCGGCATGTTCGTTTCCTTTCCACATAAAGCGCAAGGAAGGAAGTTTTGTCCTGTAGTAAAAGCGATCTTCTTGTTCCGGCACTATCGCAGTTGGAGCAGGCGCAGAAAGAATGTTCAATCTTCCTTCTGTTATGGAATCCTGTATTATCTGGCCGTTGTCGGTGGCGTATATCCTCCAATAATGTATTCCCGGATTGCAAGTCACGGTCATGTTCCTAAGGCCTGATGTGGAAACTTGTTCATGTATGTCCGTAAACTTTTTGTCGTAGGCAACTTCCAGCATTACGGTTGCGTTTGCGGGCAGGTTGTTTGTTCCCCAAGAAAATCTTACCGGGTACGCATTTTCACTGAAGTTGAGTACCCGTGCTTGTGTTTTGGGTTCTGTGACAGTTATCATGCGGCTTTGAACCTGGCCGCTTTGCGTCACGTTCACGGCACCGCCCTGTTGAACGGAATGGATTCCTTCACCGTCTGAAATTATAGCATTTCCTTGTGTTACCTGTAATTGCAACATGGAATCTGTCTGTCCACCACCTGCTGCTGTGACCGCCGAGATGGAACTTCCCCTTTCCAAGTCCACAGTCACGTTCCCGGACTTGAGTTGCAGTGTGCCGGAATTTCCTGCGGTGGCGGACAACGTGCCTCCGGACAAATCCACGGAGGCGGCACCGTACTCGTCCACTTTTACCTGTATGATTGTGCTTCCGGCAAGCTCAATTACACTGTCCGTAAATGTTATGGTCGTTTCTGCGTCAGCTGCGGTTCTAATTGTGTCTCCGTTGTAAATGTCTGCGTTTTGCTGAAGTCTGTCCCAGATAAGCCTGTCGGAGAATTTCCTTTGGCTGGCTTTCTTTTTCCATGTTACGGTGGCAATCGGCTTTTCGTTCAGTCTGGACATGACCATGTTGAAGTCCTGCCAGAACAAATACAAGCTAAAAGACGCCCCGCCCATGCAGAACAATGTGACTAGTATGTCGCTAACTCTGGATTTTGTATTTCTTTTCTTCTTCATCCAGATTTACCTTTGCATAATCAGGAGTGGGAATGCCGAGTAGTTCTCGTACTTCCGCCATTGTTCTTGGACCGTCTGCACCTGCACCCGGAATGTCCGTGGCTTTCGGCATATTTACGACTGCATACATTGAAACTGGTTTCTCTTTGCCTTTTACTGTGACAGAAGGCATTTGCTCTACCAAAACGTGTTCTTTTATAAGCTCATATGTGTTTTCTGTTATAAGGATGTCCGTTCCGAGCGGCTTGTTCAATGCCTCTGTTCTTGAAGCAAAGTTTACGGCGTCTCCGATTACAGTGTATTCCATTCGCTGGCTTGAACCAATTTGTCCTGCGATTACAGGACCTGTGTTTATACCGCAGCCAATCTTGATTATTGGCTTTTTGTCTCCGCCACGTCCCACATTGAATTCCCTGAGTGCCGCCCTCATCATAAGTGCACCCCGAACACAATTTAGTGCGTCTTGTTCAGGACTTCCGCTGGAAACAGGGGCACCCCACACAGCCATGACTGCGTCCCCGATGAATTTATCTACAACGCCGTTTGTTTTGTTCACACACTCAACCATACGTGTCATGTAATCGTTCAAGAATTCAACAACTTCAAACGGTTCAAGTTTTTCTGAAATGGCGGTAAAACTACGGATGTCGCTAAAGAAAATCGTGACTTCTTTTGTTTCTCCACCCATGGCAAGTTCTCCCCTTGCCGCTTTCTCTGCGATTTCTTTGTTTACGAACCTACCGAAACTGTCCTTAAGTCGTTCCCGTTCGGCAAGACCTTTCCCCATTGAAACAAACCGTTCCGTTAGAAGACCTATTTCGTCTTTTGTTTTCGGTTTTAGTTTGACTTCGTAATCTCCTCTCTCAATCTGGTCGCTTGCTTGGGCCAAGGCTTTTACCGGGTTGCTTATGGTTTTAGAGAAAAAGTAGATAAAAAGTATTGCAAGAAGCAATAT
>JAZSMM010000317.1:0-8155 GCA_045535895.1 Treponema sp. | reverse complement strand
GCCACGTTGCATGCACACGGTTGCATGTTTTATTTACGCACGGACGGGCGGTGGCGGGGGATTCTATGCCTTGGACATTCCCTCTCTTTTATGATACACTTATTAGGATTTTTATTGAATTAATAGAGGACAAGCAATGATATGGAATCCAGAATATGAATGCATGCCAGTAGAATCTCTGCGGGCATTGCAATTCGCCAGATTGAAAAATCTCGTCGAACGAGTGTATATGAATGTTCCGTTTTACAAGAAAAAAATAGACGAGCTTGGTTTGCAGTTGTCGGACATCAAATCCATAGACGACATCGCAAAACTGCCTTTTACAACAAAAGACGATTTACGGAACACTTACCCCTACGGTTTGTTGGCTGTTCCGCAAAGCAATATCGTTGAAATCCACATGTCTTCCGGTACAACAGGAATTCCCGTTGTGGACGCATACACTAAAAAAGACATAGATGACTGGGCAGAGGGCATGGCCAGGACTCTTTCCGCAGCTGGTGCTACCCATAGCGACACAATTCAAAACGCATATGGATATGGACTTTTCACGGGTGGAATGGGTGTCCATTACGGAACCCAAAAAATTGGGGGAACAATCGTTCCCATTTCTTCCGGAAACACCCAGAAGCAGTTGATGCTTATGCGTGACTTCAAGTCCAATTTGTTTACTTGTACTCCGTCCTATGCCTTGTACATGGCGGAGCAAGCCGTTGCCATGGGGATAGACCCAAAGACTTTGTCTTTGCGTGCCGGATGTTTTGGTGCGGAACCTTGGTCGGAGAACATGCGCAAGGAAATTGAAAAAGCGTGGGGAATCAAGGCGTATGACATTTACGGGCTTACGGAAATTACAGGACCTGGCGTGGCTTTTGAATGTGAGCAACAGTACGGAATGCACGTGAACGAAGACCTTTGGTATCCTGAAATCATAGATCCGCAGACGGAAAAACCGCTTCCGGACGGAGAAAAAGGCGAGTTGGTTATAACGACAATCACAAAAGAAGGCACTCCGCTGATTCGCTACAGGACAAGGGACATTACGTATATCATTCCAGAAAAATGTTCTTGTGGAAGGACTACCCGCAGAATCCACCGTTTGTTCGGCCGAACAGATGATTTACTCATCATTCGTGGAGTCAATGTGTTTCCAAGCCAAATTGAGCATGCGTTGATAGAAATACAAGGGGTAGAGCCTAATTATCTCATCATTGTAGACAGAAGTGCTTCCACCCACCTTGACGAAGCGGAACTTCATGTGGAAGTCAGTGCAGATCAATTCTCCGATGAAACAAAAGGATTGGAGGCTTTGCGTAACAAGATAGAGTCTGTTATGAAGAGCAAGTTGGGTATCGCTTTGAAAGTTAAACTTGTCGAACCTCAGACCATTGAGCGTTCCACAGGAAAGGCAAAGCGAGTCATAGACAAACGTTCTATTTAGTACAAGGGAGGTATTTCATGAAGATCAAGCAAATTTCTATTTTTTTGGAGAACACCGCAGGAAGAATTGCAGATGTCACAAAAATTCTAAAGGACAATCAAGTGAACCTTAGGGCTATTATGATTGCGGACACAGCGGATTTCGGAATATTGAGGGTTATAGCTGATGATTCCGAAAAGGCTTTGCAGGTGTTGAAGGATGCTAAATTCACAACCCGTACGACAGATGTTTTGGCGGTGAGTATTTCCGACAAGGTTGGTGCTTTGTATGATGTGATGGCGTTGTTTCAGGACAATGGAATCAATATAGAATATTTGTACGCTTCTTTGGAAAAAACGGGGGACACTGCCATTATCATTTTCAAAGTCGAAGATGCGGATAAAGGCTTGTGCGTGATAGAAGAAAACGGATTAAGTTCTGTAGGAAGTTTTTAAAAAATTGAGGTATATATGAAAGATGTCGTCTTGTTGGGTGACGAAGCCTTGGCATTGGGGGCTGTCCATGCAGGAATTTCTGTGGGATATGGTTATCCTGGAACACCTTCCACAGAGGTTTTGGAATATCTTATTGACAATCATAAAAAAAACAACGGGCCAAAGGCCCATTGGTGCACAAATGAAAAGACGGCCTACGAGGCGGCTTTGGGCACTTCTTTTGCGGGCAAGCGCACCATTGTCACAATGAAGCACGTTGGATTGAACGTGGCGGCGGATCCTTTTATGAATTCTTCCCTTGTCGGTATAAAAGGCGGCTTGATTGTCGTGGTCGCAGACGACCCAAGCATGCATTCTTCTCAAGGGGAGCAAGACTCAAGGTTTTATGCCGATTTTGCAATGGTTCCTTGTTTTGAACCGACCACACAGCAGCAAGCGTATGAAATGGTTTTTGACGCTTTTGAACTTTCGGAGAAATTCCATGTTCCCGTGATGATGCGGATGGTGACCCGTCTTGCTCATAGCCGTGCTGTCGTTCATGTAAAGGACAAAACACTTCCGGAAAACGTCCTTGCAAAGGCAAATCGCCAGGAATGGATGCTGCTTCCTGCGTTGGCACGAAAAAACTACCAGAACATGCTTGAAAAGCAAAAAGACTTGGTGGCTTGGTCTTGCAATACGCAATGGAATCCCCTTGTTATTAACGAAAAGCGAAAAGACTTGGCAATCATTACCAGTGGACTGGGGAAAAACTATTACAAAGAAAACCTTGCCGATTATGCGAAAGAAGGTGAGTTGCCTTCGACATTGCATATCGGTTCTTTGCCGCTGCCTGTTGATTCAATTCAAAGGTTGGCAGAAACTGCGGAAACAATTTTGGTTATAGAAGAAGGCATGCCTTTTATTGAAAAAACATTGGCTGGGGTTTTGCCTCAAAAAACAAAGGTAATTGGGAAATTGACAGGGCATCTTCCCCGGACAGGAGAACTCAACCCCGACTCGGTACGCAAGGCCCTGTCACTTGAAGTCAAAAAAACTCTTTTGGATGAAATCGCTTGTTCTGACAAAGGTTTGGCGGAACAAATTGCAGCCATTCCCGGTCGTCCTCCGCAGTTGTGCAAAGGTTGTCCACATGGGGATTCTTATTCCGCCGTGAACAAGGCTGTAGCCTACTTGACCGAAAAGGCGGGAAAGGACAATGTGGTTGTGATGGCCGACATAGGTTGCTATTCGTTGGGCGCTGTTCCTCCTTATACTGCGATTGAAAGTATTGTTTGTATGGGTGCTTCTATCGGGATGGCCCGTGGGGCTTCACAGGCCGGCGTTAGATATGCCTTTGGGGTAATCGGAGACTCCACATTCCTTCACTCAGGAATAACGAACTTGGTGGACGCTGTCTCAACTAAAACGCCGATGACTGTTGTCATTTTGGACAATTCCATTGTGGCCATGACAGGTTGCCAGCAGACTATTTTGCCCTCAAGCCAACTTGAACCACTCGTTCAAGGGTTGGGTGTAGAAAAAGAACATATCCGTGTCTTAGCCACAAACCCTGCTTGTGTAGAGGAAAATGCAAGAATTTTGATAGAAGAAGCCGAATACCAAGGGGTTTCCGTTGTGATTTTGGTAAGAGAATGCCTGGAAGCCTTTAGAATCCGCAACAAAGCGAAAAAACAGGGGTAGAAGATGAAATACGATATAATTTTGGCAGGAGTAGGCGGGCAGGGTGTCTTGTCTTTGGCGGCGGTCATTGCTTCTGCTGCCATGAACGACGGCTTGCAGGTTCGTCAGTCCGAAGTCCATGGAATGAGCCAGCGTGGCGGCGGTGTTCAAGCCCATCTACGCATATCCGACGAAGAAATTGCAAGTGACTTGATTCCGTGTGGCGGGGCGGACATGATTCTTTCTATGGAGCCTGTGGAAAGTTTGCGCTATTTGGAATGGCTTTCACCTGAAGGCATTGTTATAACTTCAAGCGCTCCTTTTGTGAACATCCCGAATTATCCTGAGATTGAAAAAATTTATAAAATTATTTCATCGTTGCCAAATGGAAAAATTGTGGATTCCGCCGAATTGGCAAAGCAAGCCGGCAACGCAAAGTCGGAAAACATGGTTTTGGTGGGGGCTGCTTTGAAGTTTATTCCTGTGGAAAAACAAACGATAGAAAATTCCATAAAAGCCCGGTTTGCGGAAAAAGACCCAAAATTGGTTGACATAAACATTGCGGCCTTGGAGCTGGGTGCAAAAAGCGTTAGATAGGGAACATTGCCATGACAGAAATTCCTTTTTGGGATAAAAAAACAGAAACAATGGAACGGGAAGACCTGCAGGCATTGCAACTTGCAGGTTTGAAAAAGCAGGTGGAACACGCCTTGCAGACTTCTTTCTACAAAGACAGGTTGCAAAAAGTTGGAATCCACAGTTGCGACGACATAAAAACCCTTGGTGACATCAGAAAGATTCCCTTTACCACAAAAAACGATTTGCGTGAAGCCTATCCTTTTGGAATGCTTGCAGTTCCCCAGGACGATATTGTTCGTGTTCATGCTTCTAGCGGAACAACGGGAACTCCTACAATCATCTACCACAACAAAAAAGACTTGGACATGGCCAGCGACACAATGGCGCGCTCTTTGTATGCGGCAGGATGTACTTCCAGGGACGTTGTGCAGAACATGATGACCTACGGACTTTTTACTGGTGGCTTGGGATTCCATTACGGGGCTGAAAAAATTGGTATGACCGTGATTCCTACAAGCTCCGGAAACACCTTGCGCCAGATTAAATTCATGAAGGACTTTGGCACAACGGTTACCCACGCTACCCCTAGTTATTTGCTGCATCTTCACCAAGCCATAGAAGAATCTGAATATAAGCGAAGCGACTTTAAATGGAGGTTGGCTGTAACAGGGGCTGAACCTCATTCAGAAGAGTTGCGTTGTAAAATTCAAGATAAATTGGGTATTGAAGTATACAACTGCTATGGCATGAGCGAACTTAACGGCCCGGGAGTTGCCTTTGAATGTGTCTTTAGAAAGGGACTTCATGTTTGGGAAGACCGTTACATAATGGAAATCATCAACCCAGAAACCTTGGAACCGGTAAAAGAGGGCGAAGTAGGGGAATTGGTAATGACCATTCTGCATCGTGACGCAATGCCATTGCTTCGCTACAGGACAAGGGATTTAACGAGAGTTATCACAGAACCTTGTGCTTGCGGTAGAACTCATCGTCGAATTGCTCGCTTTACAGGCAGAACCGACGACATGCTCATTATCAACGGTGTGAATGTGTTCCCAAGTCAAATTGAGGAAGTGTTGTTGAAAACCCCAGGTGTTGGAGCAAACTACCTTATCGTTGTGGAAAAAAGCGGTGTTTTGGACAAACTTACTGTTCAGACGGAGGTCACCCCCGAAATGTTTGCAGACGACGCCCGTGTGCTCAATGCATTGCGTGACAAAATAAAGACGGAAATGTCGGCGTTAATCACGATAAACCCTGCAATCGAATTAAAAGAACCCGGTTCAATGCCTGTTGCCGAAGGAAAGGCAAAACGTGTTGACGACAGGCGGGCGATTTTGTAGTCGCATAAAGACGGAAAAAACATGCTACCTTGATTAAAGTTAGGAGAAAAATCGATGAAAAAGATTATTAGCGGTAAAGTTCGTGAAGTTTATGACTTGGAAGACGGCAGGATGGTGATTGTCACCACGGACAGGATTTCTGCCTTTGACGTTGTTCTGCCGACGGACATCACGGACAAAGGCAAAGTATTGAACAAGCTGGCCAATTTTTGGTTTGACTACACAAAAGACATTGTGAAAAACCACATGATTTCCGCTGATTTAAGCGACATGCCTGTCGATTTTCAAAAGCCGGAATTTGAAGGCCGCACAATCCTTGTAAAAAAACTGAGGATGATTCCATACGAGGTCATCGTCCGTGGGTATATGTTTGGTTCCATGTACGAGGCCTACAAAAAAGGACAGCCGTTTTTGGGTCACGCTTTTGAAAAGGAATACAAGCAGGCGGAAAAATTGGACTGTCCTATAGTTACGCCAAGCACAAAGGCGCAGGAAGGCCACGACATCAACGTGACCTTGCAATACATGGCGGACGACCTTGGAAAAGAACTTTCTTCCAAAATTGAGCGGGCGGCGTTGGATGTGTACAAAAAATGCTACGAGCACGCCTACAAGAACGGCATTATCATTGCCGACACAAAATTTGAGTTTGGCTTGGACGAAAACGACGACCTTGTTCTAGCGGATGAAGTCCTTACCCCCGACTCGTCCAGGTTTTGGGATTTGTCCAAATACCAAGTCGGAACAAGCCCTGCAAGCTACGACAAGCAGTTTGTTCGTGATTGGTTGAAAGACAACAACTTGGCGGGCGACCCGGACATAAAAGAAATTCCAGCGGAAGTCGTGGCAAAGACGGCCGCAATTTACGCAGAATGTGCGGAAAAAATCTGTTCTGGAACTGTTTGAAAGCTTGGATTGTGTAATCCTTTTACGTATTGGTTTTTTCTTTGTTCTGTGTCTAACAATATAGTTCGTTTTCCCCCAAACGGTTCACCTTGTCAAATCTTTTACCCATTTATATTTTTTGTAGTGGTGAACCACCCAAGGGATTTTTCCTACTTCGTCTATGCATGTACAGGCAAAAACCAGACAAATCGGCCAATGGAAGACAAAAGCCCCCAATGCGGCCAATGGAACTGCAACGCCCCACATGCAAAGTGCAAGGCTGTACATGTCGAACAGGGTGTCACCTCCGGCTGCAAAGATACCGTTGATGACTATTGTGTTCACTGTGCGGCCAAACATGTAGATGCTCAAAATAATCATCATCTGGACAAAATATATGCTTGCATTTTCTGTGAGTTTTACAAATGCGGTCAAAACTGGTGTGCAGGCGAATGTCAAGACTGTGATTATCAAGCCGCAAACCATGGAAAGTTTGAATATCCTGTCGCCGTAGAGTTTGCCTTTGTCCAAATCTCCTGAACCCAGTTCATTCCCCACCATAATTCCTGCGGCTGTACAGATTCCGTTGCACAGACAGCAGAGCAAATCCCGTACCACGGCAGCCACCGAATTTGCGGCGGCTGCGTCTGTCCCCAAGTGACCCATGAAAGCCGTGTAGGAAGTGAACCCAACGCCCCAGAACAAACTTGCACCAACAAGAGGCATTAGGCATTTTATAAAGTCCTTGAACAGTATTTTGTCAAAGGAAAACAAGTGCTTGAAGTTGAGGTGAATATAGTTTTTTTTGTAGGAAATGATTACGCACCAGCAAAGCTCAATTATCCTTGCAATCAAGGTGGCAAAGGCCGCACCTTTTACGTCCATGGCAGGAATGCCAAAAAGCCCAAAGATAAAAACAGCGTTCAAGGCTATGTTTATTGCCACGCTTACAGAACTTATTGTGGCGGTTCTTCCCGGATGCTCGCTGACTTTCATCAAACCCAAATAGCATTGGGATATTCCTGTAAGCAGATACGACCAACCGGCGATTTTAAGGTAGTCAATCCCCAACAGAATCAATTCTTCTTCGTTTGTGAAGATCATCACCAACTGCCGCGGGAAAAACTCGCAACCAACAAAAAACAAGAACGATGTTGACACAGAAAGTTTTAACGAAAGGGTGAAAACTTTGCTTACGGCTTCTTTGTCGTTTTTTCCCCAATATTGAGCGCCCAAGATGGACTCCACGGAAACCACCGCAAACACAATCATGTTTTGAATGAACTGAACTTGTGTCGCCAAAGAAACGGCGGACATGGAATTCTGGTTCAAAAATCCTAACATCATTGCGTCCGCTGCGGCTACGGATGCAAGCATTAAATTCTGGAACGCAATCGGCAGCGTGATGTGCAATAATTTGGACAAAAAGTCTTTGTCAGAAAAAATCCCCAATGAATTCTTGTTCATAAAGCATATTTATATACAAAGACATAATAAAAATCAATGATTATGAAGAAAACGAAATTGCCTTGGTGTTTTTTACAAGCGGATTTGTTCAGCCCAGTTGCACGTAGGTCTTGCCCGTGCCGCCGTCTTCTGGAAGTGCAAAATGGAATTCTTTTACGGCTGGATAATGCGAAAGGTAATCATGTACTGCCTGTTGTAGCACGCCGTTGCCCTTTCCGTGTATTACGGAAAAACTGTTCAAGCCGTGGATACTCGCTAAATCCAACTGCCGTTCCAAGGCTTTTATCGCTTGTTCCTGCCGCATCCCCAAAAGGCGGAGTTCCATCAACGGCCGGTTCGATTGG
>JAZSMM010000011.1:0-5858 GCA_045535895.1 Treponema sp. | reverse complement strand
AGCACAGGTGATGAGGTTGAATTCACTGGAGAGCTTCTTTCCGTTGAGTTGGGTCCTGGTCTTTTAGGACAGGTGTTTGATGGATTGCAAAATCCTTTGCCGGAGCTTGCGGAAAAAGCCGGTTACTTTTTGGAAAGGGGAATTTATCTGGATCCTGTTCCGAATGACAGAATTTGGTCATTTACTCCTGTTGCCAAAGCAGGTGATGTTGTTCGGCGCGGGGATGTTTTGGGTTCTGTCCCGGAAGGTCCTTTTTCCCATAAAATCATGGTGCCATTCGGAATGTATGGAACATATACGGTTAAGTCAATTAAGCCCGTGGGAGATTATAAGTTGTCCGATTCCATTGCCGTTCTTTCGGATGAGAAAGGCAATGAAACTGAAGTTTCTATGAGTTTTCAATGGCCGGTTAAGCGTGCGGTGGATTGTTATGCAGAACGCTTAAAGCCTGAAGAAACCATGATAACAAAAATCAGATTGATAGACACTTTCTTTCCTGTGGCAAAGGGAGGAACATATTGTATACCTGGTCCGTTTGGAGCAGGCAAGACAGTTCTTCAGCATACTACAAGTCGTAATGCGGACGTGGACGTTGTTATTGTTGCTGCTTGTGGAGAACGTGCCGGTGAAGTTGTTGAGATTCTTAAGGAATTCCCGGAGTTGACGGACCCAAGGACAGGTCGTTCTCTTATGGAAAGAACGATTATTATTTGTAATACATCTTCCATGCCTGTCGCGGCTCGTGAGGCTTCTGTTTATACAGGTGTGACGTTGGCTGAATATTATAGGCAGATGGGTTTGCATGTGTTGTTGCTTGCTGATTCAACAAGCCGTTGGGCGCAAGCGTTGCGAGAAATGTCGGGGCGTTTGGAAGAAATCCCTGGAGAAGAAGCATTCCCCGCCTATTTGGAGTCGTATATTGCGGCGTTCTATGAGCGTGCGGGTATAGTGCGACTAAGCGATGGTTCTTTAGGGTCTGTGACTATTGGTGGTACGGTTTCTCCTGCCGGTGGTAACTTTGAGGAGCCTGTCACTCAGGCAACTCTCAAGGTCGTTGGAGCCTTTCATGGTCTTTCTCGTGAACGTTCGGATGCTAGAAAATATCCAGCCATCAACCCGTATGACTCGTGGTCAAAGTACAACAGTGTTATCCGCAAGGATTGGGTGGAATATGCAAGAAATTGTCTTTTCCGTGGTGCGGAAGTTGGTCAGATGATGAAAGTTGTAGGAGAAGAAGGAACAAGCCTTGAGGATTTTATTCTTTATTTGAAAAGCGAATTCCTTGATGCTGTATATTTGCAGCAAAACTCTTTTGATGAAATTGATTCTGCGGCTGATGTTGAACGACAAACCTATGTGTTCCGGTTGTTGCTTAAAGTTTTGGGTTCTGACTTTGATCTTTCTTCAAAAGACGATGCCAGGGCTTACTTTAATCAATTGCGTCAAAAATTCATTGACTGGAACTACAGTGCTTGGAAAACTGATGATTTTGACAAGAACGAAACAGATATTGCCGAGTTGTACAACTCCAAGGCGGGTAAGCTGACGGCTGTTGTTTCAGGTCTATTGAAGGACGGTGAGTAACTATGAACAAGGTGTATAGCAAGATTGAGTCAATCAGCGGAAGTGTTATAACGGTCAGAGCTGATGGTGTAAAATACAATGAGCTTGCGGAAATAGAAACGGCTTTTGGAACTTCCTTGGCGGAAGTTAATCGTATAGACGGGGATCTTGTTTCTTTGCAGGTTTTCGCTGGCGGTCGTGGTGTTTCTACCGGTGACAAGATTCGTTTTCTTGGGCGTGAGATGGAAGTCTGTTTTTCCGAGAATCTAATGGGACGTATTTTTAACGGTTCCGGAGAGCCTCGAGATAAAGGACCTGCGTTGAAAGACAATCCTGTTGAGATAGGTGGCCCTTCCGTAAATCCTTCCAAACGCATAATGGCACGCCGTATGATTCGTACCGGTATTCCAATGATTGATATGTTCAATACTTTGGTTGTGTCGCAGAAGTTGCCTATCTTTTCTATCTCTGGGGAACCTTACAACGAACTTTTGGCACGAATAGCCATGCAGGCAGAAGTTGACGTTATTGTCCTTGGAGGGATGGGCTTGAAATATGACGACTATCTTTATTTCAAGAATACTTTGGAAGAAGGTGGAGCATTAAGTAGAACCGTTATGTTTGTGCATACAGCCGCAGATCCCACCGTTGAATGTTTGAAAATTCCAGATATGAGTTTGGCTGTTGCAGAACAGTTTGCGTTGCAAGGAAAAGATGTACTTGTTCTTTTGACAGACATGACAAACTTTGCAGATGCAATGAAAGAGATAGCCATCACCCAGGAGCAAGTTCCGTCAAATCGAGGTTATCCTGGCGACTTGTACAGTCAGTTGGCCAGTCGATATGAGAAAGCGGTTGACTTTGATGACGCGGGTTCTGTCACAATTCTTGCGGTTACAACAATGCCTGGTGATGATGTTACGCATCCTGTCCCGGATAATACTGGATATATTACGGAAGGTCAGTTCTATTTGAAAGGGGGAAGGATTGAGCCTTTCGGTTCTCTGTCCCGACTCAAGCAAAACGTAAATGGAAAGACCCGTAGCGACCATCGTGCTCTTATGGACGGAATGATTCGTCTTTATTCTGCATATAAAGATACTTTGGAAAAGAAATCCATGGGATTCATGATGTCTGAATGGGACGATAAATTGCTCAAATACGGTGAGATGTTTGAGAAAGAAATGATGGATTTGTCTGTGAACATTCCACTGGAAGGTGCATTGGACAAAGGTTGGGCGATTCTTGCTTCTTGCTTTGACAGTGAAGAAACGGGTATCAAGTCTGAGTTGATTTCACAATACTGGCCCAAAGACTAAGAGGTTTATCTGATGGCTACTATAAAGCTGACGAAAAACGAGTTGAAATCTCAGAAAGATGCACTGAAAATGTATCAACGGTATCTTCCCACATTGACACTTAAAAAACAGCAGCTTCAAACTGAAATCCGCACTATTGATGCTAGGGCAAAGGAAGTGAGGCAGAGGCGCAAGTCTTTGGAAGCGGAATTTGCCCAGTGGATAGCTGTGTTTGGAGAAGCGGATGCATTTAAACCTGATATGGTGCGAGTTCAGAATATTCGTAAAGGTGTTGGAAATATTGCTGGTGTTACAATTCCTGTTTATGAGGGAGCTGATTTTTCCAGAGGTGATTATGATTTGTATTCCACTCCTTTGTGGATTGATCTTGCGGCGGATCGTATGGAGCAGGCTCTTTCCTTGGATTTGGAGGCTGATGTTCTGGAAGAGCAGGTTAGACTGTTGCAAATTGAATTGCGGACGACAACTCAGCGTGTGAATTTGTTTGAAAAGGTGAAAATCCCAGAAACCAAGGCAAATATAAAAAAGATAACAGTTTATCTTGGTGACCAGCAAGTTGCCGCAGTTGTTCGTGGAAAAATTTCAAAGAAAAATCTTGAGCTTGCCGCCCAGAAAACAGCACAGGAGGCGACTGAATGATTGTTCCTATGAAAAAGGTGTCACTTGTTGTTCTTGAAGATGACCGTAAAGAAGTCTTGAAAAGGCTTCGTAGACTTGGAGTGATGCATTTAGAACAACTGAACGGGAATAGTGCGGCTTTGTCTTCTTTCAGGGAGTCATATCAAAAAATAGATACGGCATATATGATTCTTTCCGAGATAAAGTTGGCAAAAAAACAAGGTTTACCTTCGGTTCCGGTTTTTGATCGTGAACAAATCCTTTCCAAATCGGAAGAAATAATTGCACTTTACGAACGTAAAAAGCAATGTGCGGATATCATTGCCACCGACATTGCTGAACTTGAGCGTTTTGCTTTGTGGGGCAACTTGGATTGTGCGGATTTTGATTATCTTGCGGAAAAAGGAATCCTCCTTTCAATGTATGAAATCCCTCGAGATGCTTATGTGTCCCTTCCTGAAACAATCAATACGATGGTTGTGAATGAAAGTAAATCACAAGTTAGGTTTTTGCTGATACAGTATACTGACGGTTCTATAAAACCCAGTGCTGCTGTCAGACCTGCCGATCTTCCGGCGGAGGCCTATGCAGTTCCTATGATTAGTTCTTCCACGGAGAAATTACGTTCTGAAATATCCGCCATGCAAGCAGAGATTGTGTCCATAACAGAGGCTTTGGAAAATTCAGTTGTATACAAAGATCAAATCAAACAATGTTCCGTTATGGTTGCAAAAGATATTGAATTTGAAAATGCATATTCTGGAATGGGGCGCGATGGTGTTGATAATGTGGATTCAACTGAAAAACCGTTTGTTCCTTTGGCATGGCTTACAGGCTATGTTCCTTCGGAGGAATTGAGCAAGGTACAGGAAGTTGCTAGAAACGAGAGTTGGGCTTTAGTTGTTTCAGAACCAGCGGAGGATGATGAAGTCCCCACCAAACTAAAGAACAATAAATTTGTAAGTTTAATTTATCCAGTGTCCGACTTCCTTGGTACTGTTCCGGGTTATAGAGAGTATGATATTTCCGGCTGGTTTTTGCTTTTCTTCTGTGTGTTCTTCGGCATTATTTTTGGAGATGGTGGATACGGTTTGCTTATGGTTGTCGCCGCTTTGGTTGCGGATGTGATGGCTCTGGCAAAGAGGAAGAAAATTCCTGCGGCATACAATTTGCTGTTGATGCTAGGTTTGACCACCATGGTCTGGGGAACAGTAACTTGCACATGGTTTGGTCTTGCTCCACAGGTATTGCCAGAATGGCTTGTGTCCTTGTCATTTACACCGATTTCAAATGCTTATTCAGCCTTGTCTCCAGAAAATGAAGCGGTTGTAAAACAGAATCTCCAGATTTTCTGTTTTATGCTTGCTTTGTTGCAGCTTTCCATTGCCCATTTGAAAGGAATTGTCCGTTACATAAAATCTCCAAAATGTCTTGGTGAATTGGGTTCTCTTTTAATGGTATGGGGAATGTTCTTTGTTGTCTTGAACATGGTTGTCAAGGTATCTGTATTTTTTGGTATAGAAACAATGGGTCTTCCCGTGATAGCTGTGATTGGTGTGGGATTCCTTTTAAGTTTTGTTTTTTCAAACTATGAAGGAAGTCTTGGATCATCGGTTTTAGAGAGTTGCAAGAATATAGTCTCTGTATTGCTAGGTGTTGTGAATGTTTTTTCTGACATCGTTTCATATATCCGTCTATGGGCAGTAGGTTTGGCAGGTAGTGCTATTTCTGCTACGGTGAATGACATGGCAGGTCCTACCCTTGGTGGTGCATTGATTTTTCTTGGTGTGTTGTTGTTGGTGTTCGGTCATGGGTTGAACATGATTTTGAATGTATTGTCTGTTATTGTTCACGGTGTTCGCTTGAATACATTGGAATTTTCTAGCCATTTGGGAATGTCGTGGTCAGGTTTTGCATATGAGCCGTTCTGTGAGACGGCTGATAATAAATAAGCACTTATTGATAGGAGTTATAGTATGATTGGAATGTTTGGAGCAGCATGTGTTCTGGGAATCGCAGCGGTGGGTTCTGCGATTGGTATCGGTTATGCCGGACAGGCGGCTATTGGTGCATGGAAGCGTTGTTATATGAATAACAAGCCTGCACCGTTTATTTTGACTGTCTTTGCCGGTGCGCCTCTTACGCAGACAATTTATGGATTTCTGTTAATGCAGAATATGATTACTTCTGAAAAGCCAGGCGCATTCCTTTTGGCACTTGGTATTTTCTCTGGTTTGGCAATGGCTGCTTCTGCGATATTCCAAGGGAAAGCCGGTGCTGCCGGTTCTGACGCCCTTGGAGAGACAGGAAAGGGTTTTGCCCAGTACATCATGGTGGTTGGTCTTTGTGAGACCGTTG
>JAZSMM010000022.1:0-4423 GCA_045535895.1 Treponema sp. | reverse complement strand
GCCGTCCCAATGAACTGCAGAATTTATGTATTGTTTTTTACCTTCTTGTTCCCATGGGTCGTTTGCAAGGATTTCTATTATGTCGATTTCCGCTCCGTCTATAGCGCCGTTTCCAATGTTTTTTTCTTCATCACACATAAGCCAAATGGCATACCATAAACCAGATGATTTTTCTGCTTTGAATCGAAACTTAAATAATCCTTCTGCCTGATTGAATCTGTCTTTGGTTCTAACAGCTCCACTTAAAAGAGAATCCCCTTCTTTTTTACATTCAATTATAAGATTGCCGTTTTGAACGTAAGAACAATCGTTATTCCAATAACCACCTAAATCCTGCCTTTGCCATTCAGGACATTTTTCCCATTTAGTAAAATCTAAGGAATTTTCTGTAAAATCGTCAAAAAAGGTTTGTACGTATTCATTTTCGTTAAAGCGAAATTTCTCTGCTGGTTGTGGTTCAGAACAACTTGTGATTGCAAAAATGGTACAGCTAAATGCGACAAACAAAGCCAAGTGTTGAGTGTTCATAAATTCCTCCAAAAAACTAGATAATTATACCACGATTTTCTTATTTTATAATATGTTTTTGAAGGAGTCTAAGTTTATCGTGTAAGTTTTATTTGAAAAAGATATATTGAAAAAAAGCCTTTATTTGGATACTATAATAAAAACTAAATATTTTCAGGGAAAACGCCCTGTGCGGATTCAATCAGAGGTTAAAGTATGGAAAAGACAATCGCTCTTATTCCCGGTGACGGAATCGGACCGGATATTGTACGTGAAGGTGTTAAAGTCTTGGATGCAGTGGCTTTAAAATTCGGTCACAAATTCACCTATAAATCGGTTCTGGCAGGTGGTGCTGCAATCGACGCAACAGGAAATCCACTTCCACAAGAAACGCTGGACACCTGCTTGGCAAGTGATTCTGTTCTTTTGGGTGCTGTTGGCGGACCAAAATGGGACAATGTTCCCGGCAATTTGCGTCCAGAAAAGGCTTTGCTTGGACTGCGTGGAGGAATGAAAGTCTATGCGAACTTGCGTCCAGCTTTGATGTTCAAACAGCTTTCAGCGGCTTGTCCACTTAAAAATGAAATTGTGGGCGAAGGATTGGATTTGTTGATTGTTCGTGAGCTTACAGGTGGAATTTATTTTGGTGAGCGCGGGCGTAGCGATGACGGAAAAACGGCTTGGGATACAGAAAAATATACAGCCCCGGAAATTGAACGCATTGTTCGTTTGGGTTTTGACTCCGCAATGAAACGCCGCAAGAAATTGTGCGTAGTTGACAAAGCAAATATTTTGGAATCAAGCCGTTTGTGGAGAGAAGTTGCAGAATCAATTAAAGGCGACTATCCAGAAGTTGAACTTTCTTTCATGTATGTAGATAACGCTGCAATGCAGCTTGTACGCAATCCAAGACAGTTTGACGTGATTGCGACAAGCAATATGTTTGGCGACATCCTTTCCGACGAAGCAAGCCAGATTACAGGTTCAATTGGAATGTTGGCTTCCGCTTCTTTGGGTGATGGAACGGGACCTGGCCTTTACGAGCCAATTCACGGTTCCGCCCCTGATATTGCTGGTCAAGACAAGGCAAACCCTTTGGCAACGATTCTTTCTTGTGCGATGCTTTTGCGCTACGACTTTGGAATGAATGAAGAAGCCAATGTTATAGAAACTGCTGTGGAAAAAGTTCTTGACGCAGGTTGGAGAACAGGCGATATTGCAGGAAATGGCGTTGATTTGGAAGCTGTTAAATCTGCCGGAAAATTGGTTGGCACAAAACGTATGGGCGACCTTGTAGTTGAGATGCTCTGATTTTAATTAATTTATATTTGTGTTGGGTCTTGCAGAATTTTTCTGCAAGGCTTTTTTTTTGATAAAACTTGCGGTTGGTATTCCACTTCTATATAATGACCCCATGAAAAAGATAAAACGCTTTATATCTACCAAAATGCAGTCTTTCATAGACAAGGTAATGGGTAACGGCCTTATGCAGGAAGAAAACACCGCTTCAGGTCAGCGTTATATAACAGAAGGAATGCCGGAACTTTTGCGTTCCTGTGCAGAAGAAGGAATTGTTCTTTTGAAAAATGATGGGGTTTTGCCTTTATCAAAAGATAATTCTGTGGCGATTTTTGGTAGATGCCAGCAAGACTGGTTTTATGTTGGATATGGTTCTGGTGGTGATGTCCATCCACCATATAAAGTTTCTTTTTTAGACGGGTTGGGAAATGCGAATATAAATTATGACAAGGAACTTGCACGAATTTACAGCGACTGGTGCAATTCTCCAGACAATATGGCAGATCACGGCTGGTGGGGGCATTGGCCTTATTTTCATCCTGAAATGCCGCTTTCAAAGGAAGTTGTAAAAGAAGCTGTGAAAAAAAATGATGTTGCTGTTGTTGTTGTTGGTAGAGCGGCAGGTGAGGATAGAGATAACAAACTTAAAGAAGGTAGTTATTATCTGACAAAAGCAGAGAAGAAAATGCTGTCTGTGGTTTGTGCTGACTTTGAAAAAGTTGTAGTTGTTATGAACTGTGGAAACATCATAGACATGTCTTGGGTTGATGAATACAAAATTTCTGCTGTAATGTACGCATGGCAGTTGGGGCAGGAAAGTGGAAATGCCATAGCGAATGTTTTGTCGGGGAAAGTAAGTCCTTCTGGCAAACTGTCGGACACAGTCGCGAAAAGTTACAAGGACTACCCGACATCGAAAAATTTTGGCAACAAGAAACATACAGATTATGAGGAAGGAATCTTTGTTGGATATAAACATTTTGCATTGCATCCGGAAAAAGTTCTTTTTCCCTTTGGGTTTGGACTTTCTTATACAACTTTTGATTTGCAAGTGGTTTGTTTTGAAAGAAACGAAAGTTGTGATGGTAATAAATTTTGTGTAAAAGTCAAAGTTACGAACACAGGTAATTGTGCCGGAAAAGAAACCGTACAAATTTATGTAGATTTTGAAGCAAAAGATGGTTCTGCAAAAATAGCAAAAGCAAGAACTTTGGTCGGATTTGGGAAAACAAAAAGTCTTTTGCCATACGAGTCTGAAGAACTTGAGTTTTCTATTTGTGATTATGATTTTGCAAGTTTTGATGAAACAGGAATAACTGGTTGGAAAGACGCTTTTGTTTTAGAAGAAGGCTGTTATAATTTTTATGCCGGAACTGATTCTTTTGCATCATTAAAAGCTGGAAGTTTTAATCAGGCAGAATCTGTTTTTATTGAACAATGTAATCCAGTTTGTATTCCGGGAAAAAAGGGAAGTGAACTTTTAAAACAACGGATTCTGGACAATTTGCCAAAGGAAATACCTGTTACAGAAAAACGTGGAATTATGCTTTCTGATGTAAAAGAAGGAAAAGCCACGTTGGATGAATTTATTGCACAGCTTTCTGACAAAGAATTAGGCGATTTGACCCGTGGTGAAGGTGGAATGGGAAGTTCCTTTGGTGTTGCAGGAAATGCCGGTATTTTTGGTGGAATAACAGAAGAACTGCGAGCAAAAGGAATTCCTCCTGTTGTTACTGCTGACGGACCCGCCGGGCTTAGAATTCGTAAATATACTTCCTTGTTGCCTTGTGGTACGGCTGTGGCTTGTACTTGGAATCTGTCTTTGGTGGAAGAAATTTTTTCTAAAGTGGGACAAGAAATAAAACATTTTGACGTAGATGTGATTCTTTCTCCTGGAATGAACGTCCATAGAAATCCTTTGTGCGGACGTAACTTTGAATATTATTCAGAAGATCCATTTTTATCTGGAAAAATGGGTGCCGTCGCTGTTCGAGGAATCCAAAAAGCAGGTGTTTCTGCTTGCCCAAAGCATTTTGCTTGCAACAACCAAGAAACAAAACGAAACAGAAACGACAGCCGTATTTCTCAGCAGGCACTTAGAGAAATATATTTGCGTGCTTTTGAAATTTGCGTGAAAGAAGGAAAGCCGTTAAATATAATGACAAGTTATAACAAGATAAATGGTGTTTGGGCTCATTACAACTACGACCTTGTTACAACTGTGCTTAGAAATGAATGGGGCTACGAAGGAAATGTTATAACGGACTGGTGGATGAGGTTGTCTAAAAGCCCAGAGTTTCCGTTGATAAAGAACAATGCCTACCGTGTTCGGGCTCAAGTTGATGTTCTTATGCCGGGAAGCCTTAGTCCTGCGAAAAGAGAATATATCTTTGATAAAGACCAATTGTCATCCTTGGGAAAGGCAGAAGGACTTATGCTTGCAGAACTGCAACGTAGTGCAAAAAATGTGCTTGCTTTTATTCTGAAAATAAAATGAATGCTGTCATTCAATCTTTTTATGCCCCGTGGAAAACCGACCGCCGTGCGATAAAAACGGAAAACCGCACATGGAATGGAGCTGTAAAAACAGCCGGGGAAGGCAAGAGGGACGCAGCCA
>JAZSMM010000008.1:0-2191 GCA_045535895.1 Treponema sp. | reverse complement strand
CATAGAAATGTCGTTGTAATAACTCATGTACAAAACATTTTCCAACATAACAGGTTTTACTTCTGTTGTTTTTGGGTCAAGATTTGTTTTGTGTAAAGCATTGTAAAGGCTAATAAAATTTTCTTTTGCATAAATGTCATTGGCAAACAAATCAACAAAAACTGAATCTTTGTGGTTTCGATTAATTTTTTTCATAGAGCACTCTCCATTATTTTTATTATTGTCTACTGTTACAATAGTCGCAAAAGTGAAAAAAATAGGAATACTGATGAGAAAAAAAATGATTTTTTTTGGGAAAAAAATAGGAATACTCATAAAAAAATATTTTTTGCGTTAGGCTATGGAACCCCGAAGTTCCAAAGTGCAGGATTCTGCACTTTGGAATGAGCGGTAGCGAAGGGTGGAACAGCCGACGGTAGCTTGCTACCGTACGCCCTATATATAATCTTGTACAGACATTAAAAATGCATTATAATCTTGTTCATATATTTTTACAAAATTTTGCTTTGGGGGAATAGAATGAAAGCAATTGAATTAGAAAAAGCGTATGATCCTAAGTCGTTTGAAGAACGCATTTACAAGGATTGGGAAAGTAAAGGTTATTTTAAGCCGGAAAGTGATGAAGATTCGCCGGTACATTGTCAATGTAAAGAATGCAATGGAAAAACTAATACTTACGCTGTCGTCATTCCTCCTCCAAACGTAACTGGTGTTCTTCACATGGGGCACGGGCTTAACAACACTTTGCAAGATATTGTTGTTCGTTACCACAGAATGAAAGGGGATAATACTCTTTGGGTAACGGGAACTGACCATGCTGGTATTGCTACTCAAAACGTTGTTGAACGCCAACTTAAAAAAGAGGGTAAGTCTCGTAATGACCTTGGGCGTGAAAAATTTATTGAACGCACTTGGGAAGTTAAAGAAAATCATCATAATATTATTTGTAATCAGCAAAGAAAACTTGGTAACTCTACAGACTGGGAAAGAGAACGTTTTACAATGGACGAAGGGCTTTCTAAGGCTGTTCGTGATGTTTTTGTTACTCTTTATGAACGTGATCTTATGTACAAGGGTAAACGCCTTGTAAACTGGTGTCCTCGTTGTGGAACTGCATTGGCTGATGATGAAGTTGACCACGAAGATACAAACGGTGCAATGTATCACATTTTTTATGAATATGCTGATGGAAGTGGCAAAATTGAAGTTGCTACAACTCGTCCAGAAACTTTCTTTGGTGATACTGCTGTTGCTGTAAATCCTAAGGATGAGCGTTATAAGGCACTTGTTGGAAAAATGCTCAATCTTCCTCTTACAGGAAAAGAGATTCCAATCATTGCTGATGATTATGTTGATATGGAATTTGGAACCGGTATGGTAAAAATCACTCCGGCTCATGACCCTAACGACTGGGAAGTAGGTCTCCGCCACAATCTTGAAGTTGTAAATCTTCTTACTCCAGATGGTCGCATGAACGAAAATGTTCCAGAAAAATATCGTGGATTAAAACCTGAAGAAGCTCGTAAACTTGTTGTTGAAGATTTGGAAGCTGCAGGGCTATTTAAAGAAGAAGAAAAAATGGTTCACTCTGTTGGTAAATGTTACCGCTGTAAAACTGTTGTTGAACCTTATTTGTCTGACCAGTGGTTCGTAAAAATGAAGCCATTGGCAGAGAAAGCTCTTGAATCATGGAGAAAAGGTGAACTGGTATTCTACCCTAAGAAGTGGGAAAATACTTATAGCCACTGGATGGAAAATATCCGCGACTGGTGTGTAAGCCGTCAGATCTGGTGGGGGCACAGAATTCCTGTTTGGTACTGTAAAAAGTGTGGCGAGGTTATTGTTAGCCGCGAAGACCCTAAAAAGTGTCCTAAGTGTGGTTGTGGTGCAGAAGATCTTGAACAGGATCCTGATGTACTTGATACCTGGTTCTCTTCATGGCTCTGGCCTTTCTCAACCCTCGGCTGGCCTCAGCAAACTGAAGATCTTGCAAAATTCTATCCAACCCAGGCTCTGCTTACAGCATACGACATTATTCCATTCTGGGTTTGCCGTATGATTATGGCTGGTCTTGAATTTACAGGAAAAGCTCCTTTCCACGATATTTACATTCACGGGCTTGTTCGCGATAAACAAGGTCGCAAAATGTCTAAATCTTTAGGAAACGGAATGGATCCTCTTGAAATTATTG
>JAZSMM010000046.1:0-6185 GCA_045535895.1 Treponema sp. | reverse complement strand
AGATTCAATCGATTCAATAAAATATTATAGTTTTTTCTTTGTAAAATCAAAAACAGAATTAAAAACAGAAATGTCAAAAGATTCACAAAGCATATTAACATTAACCCCAGAAAATCATTTTGAAATACTTGATGTAAATTGTTCAGAAATAGACAAAGATGATTTGTGGTTAAAAGTAAAATATGTTGAAGCAATAGGATATATTCCATTTTCCTCATTAGGTGAAAATTGGACTGTGATTGAAAATAATTTTAGAATAGCGGAGTAGTTTTTATGGAATTAATGCTACACATAGAAACCTACAACGCAGTTGTAGGGCACGCCGGGATGGCAGGAGATGATGCAGGGCTTTGAAGTACACCCAAAGTATTGAACACTTCAACTAGGCTGGGTTTTAAGGACTGATTTTTAAATTGCAAAGAGGTCGTCTTTTTAGTTTAACCTTAAACACCTCACACTTGACATCAACCTTTGTTGCATTTTAAAATAATCATTATGGCAAAGCGTTTATACGGAATCCGTGGAGCGGTCTGTTGTGAAAACACAGAGACATCAATATTAAATGCGGTCGAAGATGTGTGTTGGCATATATTGCAAAATAATAGTTTAACAGCACAAGATATTGTTTCAATTCAATTTACAATTACTGCTGATTTAGATGAACTGAATCCCGCCGCTGCATTACGCAAATCCAAATGTGGTGAGATTGTAAAAGATACCGCTTTGTTCTGCAGTGCAGAACCGTTCGTTAAAGGTTCGCTTTCCCATGTTGTCAGGCTTCTTGTAACTGCGTATATGGAAGACGGAGCCAAACCTGTCCACTGTTATACCGGTGGCGCAGAAGTTCTAAGGCCTGATTTTGCTTCAGCAAAACATAGCTAGGAATGTTATGAGTACTTTTCCAAAAAACATTTGGGTCGTTAGCCGTGAATATGCAGGAATAGCAGAAGCTGGTGGGGTAAAAAATGTTGCTTGCTCTTTATGTGAAGGACTTTCACGCACCGGAGTCAACGTGACGCTTTTCATTCCTAGATATGCTTGTACAGATTTCTACTCTATAACGAATTATAAGCCGAATTGTATTCCACCGCAAAAACTTCGGGTAGGGGAAAACCTTTACACGGTTTCTTTTGACAGCGGACTTGCACAATCAAATGTCCATGTTGTTTTTGTTGTTCATCAAATTTTTGCAGATAAAACCGGTGTTTACACTTACACAGCACAGGATGAAAAAACAAATCCAGACTGGCACAAAGGAATAGGGTTTTCTGATGAATTGCTTTTGGATGTCCTTTTCCAAAAAGCAGTGGTTTCCTATGGCAACAATACAGAAAATCCTCCTGACATTGTTCATTGTCAGGATGCAGCCACAGCGCTTGTTCCCGCATTTTTCCATTTTGAAAGTGAAAAAACAAGAAACAAGGTAAAATTTGCTGTGACAATTCACAATGCCGGACCTGGCTATCATCATAACTTCCATTCTCTAAACCAAGCTGAATTTTTAACATCTTTACCAACTGAATTTTTATGCAGGTGCATGAATGGTGAACATATAGAACCTTTCTTAGCGGCCGCTCATTTTTCTTCCATAACAACAGTTTCGCCTTGGTATGCCAAAGAATTGGTGAATCCCGAAAACAACGAGGACACCGCAGGACTTTCCAGTCTTTTCGCTGAAAAACAAGTTAACATCACTGGCATAACAAACGGAATTGATTGCGAAAGATATAATCCCAACAATACAACCTTGTCAAAACTCCCGTATGCTTTTGATTCTATCGCCGGAGATTTCAAAGGAAAATACATGAACAGAGAATTTTTTCTTTCTGAATATTCTGCGCAAACAAGCAGATTTCAAAGAGAAGAAATACAGCGTTACGGTTTTTTGGATGTCAGAGGGAAAAAAACAATATACATAGGTTATCATGGCAGGATAGTAAGGCAAAAAGGCATTGACATTCTTGTTTCTGCAGCAGAAAATCTGCTTGAACAACGGGATGACGTTTGTTTCATACTTACCGGACAAGGAGAGTCCCATCTGGAATCGGATGTGGTGCGTTTGACGGAAAAACATCCTGGAAAATGTATTTTTTTCTGCGGCTATGACCGCACCATAGCAAGACTGACCACAGCAATATCCGATTTTATCGTCTTGCCAAGCAAATTCGAACCATGCGGACTGGAAGATTTCATAGCACAGTTGTACGGGACTGTGCCTGTCGCCCATGCCACAGGTGGACTGAATAAAATTATAGACAATGTAACAGGTTTTCTGTATAAAAATAATTCGCCTTCGGAACTTTCCTCGTTGCTGGATTCGCTGTGTACAAAAATATCAAAAGAACCTGGGTCGTTCAGAAACATGGCGCAGCATTCCGCTTGTTATGTAACGGAAAAATATTCATGGGACTCGGTCATTCAAAATGAGTATCTGCCGTTTTACCAAAAAATCTGAATTTCACAAATTGATTGTTGCTATTGACAAATCTGTTTTATTTATATATATTCTTATCATTCATTACGCCAATTTAGCTCAGCTGGCCAGAGCACGTGATTTGTAATCTCGGGGTCCAGGGTTCGAATCCCTGAGTTGGCTTGATGTAGGGGAGGTTCCCGAGCGGTCAAAGGGGGCAGACTGTAAATCTGTTGGCTCCGCCTTCGAAGGTTCGAATCCTTCTCTCCCCATTTTGGCGTTGAAATTAATCGTTTCAACGCTTTTTTTTTGGGATTGTGCTTTGACAGAACCATTGTTTTATAAAAACGGACTAAACTTTTCTTGCCAAAGATGTTCGCATTGTTGCAGGCATGAGCCGGGATATGTTTATCTTTCAGAAAGCGACCTTGCCAGGTTGTGCGATTTATTCAATCTTTCTTCCCGTGATTTCATCTTAAAGTTTTGTCGTTGGGTGCCATATTATGACGGACAGGAAGTCCTGTGCCTTTTGGAAAAAGAAAACTACGACTGCGTTTTATGGGATGGTGAATGTACGGCATACGGTGCAAGGCCGATACAATGTTCCACTTATCCTTTCTGGCCTTTTCTTCTAAAATCACGGACTGCATGGGAGGCGGAGTCAAGGGAATGTCCGGGGATAAACGGCGGAGAATATGTTTCGGGTGGGCATATAGAAAAATGTTTAAAATCTTACGAACTGAATGTTCCTAAAATTCGAAAGGAGGAATAAAAATGGATGTTCGTTTTTGGGGAGTTAGAGGTTCAATCCCAACGCCTCTTACAGCTCAGCAAGTTATGACAAAAATAGAAGCTGTGGTGCAAAGGATTTCAGCAAAAGACATTGTGTCCTTGGATGCAAGGGAACGCTTCCTTGCATCTCTTCCGCCATCCATATATGGAACAGTGGGGGGGAATTCATCCTGCGTCGAACTAAGAGACGCCAACGGCACAGTTTTTCTTCTTGACGCAGGTTCTGGTTTGCGGGAGTACGGCAAGAAAGGCGTTCCTGCACAGAACAAAACTTACCATATTTTTCTTTCTCATTTCCATTGGGATCACATACAGGGGCTGCCGTTTTTCGATGCGGCTTACAGGGGAGATTGCAAATTGATATTCTATTCCGCTTTTCCCGCCGCAAAAAGAATCCTTTCCAATCAAATGGATTTGCCTTATTTTCCAGTCCAATTTGACACCAGTTTTCATTCAAACATTTCCTTTGAGTGTATAAAACCCGGTCAACCTTTCAAGGTGGGCAACTGTACCATAACTTCAAAAAAGATGTCGCATCCAGGGAATTCTTATTCCTATGCTTTTGAGGAAAACGGCAAAAAACTAATATATGCCACAGACGTGGAGCTTTCTGACAAGGAAACAGAAGAGACATCCGCCAACAAAGCCTTTTTTTCAAACGCAGATGCCATAATACTGGACACCCAATACACGGTTGAAGAGGCGCTGTACAAAACAAACTGGGGACATTCCGATTTTTCATGCGCAATAGATTTTGCCACACGGTGGAACATAAAACAGGTGTATTTGTTCCACCATGAACCTACCTATGACGACAAAAAACTACATTCCATATTGCAGTCTGCGCAATGGTACTCCCAGTACGTTGTGAACACCGATCTCCAAATTTTTCTTGCCCAGGAAGGAGTTTCTTTCAGCGTATGAGCGATACACAAGAATCGGCTTCGCTTGAGTTCACGTATACTTTTTCAAGGAAAGAGACAGAGTTGCTTGCGAAGCATATACGAAAAAATAAAATTCCTGACGGACTTGAAAAGTTCAGAGATGCTGTTTACGGTGCGATGTATTCTTCAATGACGATAGATCAGGCGGAATCGTTTTTCAAGGATTGAAAGAAGGGGTTGTTCCTTATGTTGAAAAAGATATTGGTTTTTATATCCATATTCCTTTTTATGGTGATAGCATTGGTTGGCATTGCAATCGCATATTATTTTTACTCTTTGACACCTTTTACAACAGGCGAAACACCGGCTGTCACAATCAAACTTCAAGTTCCTTCCGGAAGATCTGTTCGCTCCGTGGCCAAAGAGCTAGCGGACCTCGGAATAATACGTTCGGAGTATATGTTTTACGGGGCTGCAAGACTGTCCGACTTGCAGATAAAGGCTGGAACGTATTCCTTGTCGTCCGGCATGTCCGTACGGGAAATATTCAATCAATTGCAAACCGGAAAACAAGACTATTTGTCTGTCAGCATTCCTGAAGGCTTGACAATATCAAAGATAGCCAAACTCCTGGAAGAAAAGGGCGTTGTAGATTCGCAAAGTTTTGTTGAAGTGGCAAGAGACCCTCTTCTCTTGAACGAGTTTAAAATACCTGCGGACAATTTTGAAGGATACATTTTCCCGGATACATATTTTTTCAACCCTGGGATGGACGCGGAATCCGTTTTGAGGATGATGGTGTACAACTTCTACGACAAGATAGAATCCATGGACATTCTTGCTGCCGCCACCGCCGACCAGCTTTTCCATGTGGTCAAGCTCGCTTCCATTGTCGAAAGAGAATATCGAGTGGCAGAAGAAGCCCCTTTGATTGCCAGTGTGTTCTCCAATCGCCTTGACAAAGGAATAGGGCTATACTCTTGCGCAACGATAGAATACATAATAACGGAGATTGAAGGAAGACCCCATCCAGATGTCATCACGAACAATGACTTGAAGATCAACAGCCCGTACAACACATACCTGTGGGCGGGTCTTCCTCCGGGACCCATTTCAAACCCCGGTCTTGTCGCTTTAAAAGCGGCGGCCAATCCACCAAAAACCCCTTATTATTATTTCAGGTTAACCGACCCCCAGCAAGGCACGCATCATTTTTCAGAAGGATTTGACGAGCACATAGACGCAGGGAAGATATATACTAAAAAGGCGGCTGTCAACTGATGTGCGCCAGTATATCCCAAAGCACAATCCGCTCTGTGGTTGAACGAACTGACATAGTCGCCCTTGTGTCAGAATACACTAGACTGGAAAGAAGGGGGGACAGTTGGTGGGGGTGCTGCCCGTTCCACACAGAAAAAACTCCCTCTTTTTCTGTAACTCCGGAACGTAATATGTTCTATTGTTTCGGCTGCCATGAAGGTGGGGATGCAATAAAATTCATACGTTCAATGGAAAAGATGGATTTCACCACGGCAGTGCAGTCACTTGCAAAACGGGCCGGGATAACGGTGGAATTTACAGGGGCAAGTCAGGATTCCGTTGAAAGCCAATCTTCTGCAAAAGACCAATACATAGAACTTTACACTAGGGTTGCAGGTTCTTATCATTATTGCCTTGTTTCAACAGAGGCGGGGACCTTTGCGTTGAACTATATACGGAGCAGAGGAATAAACGATGAAACCATAAAAAAATTCCAGCTTGGATATTCACCTGCAAACCGACACTGGTTAAAGAAATTCCTAAAAGAGAAAAACTATACAGAGGATTTTTTACAGGATTCAGGATTGTTTTCAAAAAAATTCCCTGACATATCTTTTTTTTCGGACAGATTAATGTTTCCAATTTTCGACCGTACAGGCAGAACGGTTGCATTCGGAGGGCGGCTTCTGCATGGGGATGGTCCAAAATATATAAACTCTGGAGAGCTAGTTCAATTCCACAAGGGGCAAACGTTATATGCATTCAATTTTGCCAGGCAGAAGATGAGGGAAAAACATTCGGTCATTTTTTGCGAGGGCTATATGGACGTAATCGCA
>JAZSMM010000007.1:0-1608 GCA_045535895.1 Treponema sp. | reverse complement strand
ACAATCTGGTGCTCTACCCCTGAACTACAGGCACCAAGTTAATTGACAACAAGATACTATCAAAAACAATAGATTCGTGTCAATAGCACGTAACACATAAAAATAAAAGGATTTTCCCCAAAAAACGAGGAAAATCCCTTTTAAAAATCAACAAGTTTAAAATCAACTTCTTTCAAGTTTTATCGTCTTTGTCGTAAGGTCGCAAACTTCCGACGGTCCATAATACTGGATAGCACCGGGAAACAGGTAACTTGTCTTCACCGCCCATTCGTCACGGTGCGCGGCATACTCCATGAAAGGCTTGCCCTCAAGTTCCACCAAAGCTTTGCGGATTACCGGTTTCTTTTCACCATGTCTTTGTTCCATGTTCATCATCATGGTCAAAGGGATTCCGCCTGAAGTCCATTCACAAGCAGGTGCCGTCAAGTTACGAACTGAAGAAAGATATCCTGTCACACCGTTCACAATCAGCATGAACGCCGTATATCCCAAAGCATAACAGTAGTCGGCATCAAAGTTGGACGGAAAAGCGCAACGATCTTCATAACCAAAGAAATGAGTGTAGCTACTGAACTTGCCCTTGTACGTCCCTTCCTTTTTCATCTCCACAAGGCGAGACTCTACCATAGAGGCCAACAGTTTTTCCGTTTCTATGCGAGAGACCTGTACGTTTCCGTGGGGATCACGGTCTGCAAGGAACTGTGCGGCTATTGCATCCGGCAACGAGGCAAACGTATTGTAAGAAGAAGGTGTCAAATTGGATTTAAGCCAATCCTTCTTTGCGGCAAAATCAGCAAGGGCGTTGAACACTGTTTCATTTTTCGCCATGGTGTCGTTGAGCTCCGCTATAAGGCTTTTCATCTCTGGGATGAATTCGACCAAACCTTCTGGAACAAGAACCAAACCAAAGTTCTCCTTGTTTTCCGCACGCTTGGCAATCACGGAGCAAATGTCGTCCGTGATTTGGCGCAAAGTCATTTTTTTCGCTTCCACTTCTTCGGAAACAAGACAGATATTAGGTTGTGTCTGAAGGGCGCATTCCAAAGCGATGTGGCTTGCGGAACGACCCATAAGTTTGATGAAATGCCAATATTTTTTCGCACTGTTTGCGTCACGAGCAATGTTGCCGATTAACTCCGAATATGTCTTACAGGCTGTGTCGAATCCAAAACTAGTTTCAATCTGCTCGTTTTTAAGGTCGCCGTCAATCGTCTTTGGAACTCCTATGACACGTGTCTTCTTTCCAAGTTGTGCAAAACGCTCCGCAAGAAGAGCGGCGTTCGTATTTGAATCGTCACCACCAATAATGACAATGGCATCCAAGTCCAGTTTTTCCGCAGTCGCAACAGAAGATGCATACTGCTCTGGAGTTTCAATTTTTGTACGGCCGGAACCTATCATGTCGAATCCACCTGTATTGCGGTATTCGTCCATGAAAGAGTCCGTGATTTCTACATACTCACAGTCGACCAAACCGGAAGGACCGCCGGTAAAACCAAAAACAACAGAATCCTTGTTGCCTTTTTTGATTCCATCGTACAAACCTGCAATTACATTGTGGCCGCCGGGTGCTTGACCGCCGGAAAGAAGTCGGGGGCCAAGCGGGCT
>JAZSMM010000287.1:0-1727 GCA_045535895.1 Treponema sp. | reverse complement strand
ACAGTAAACAAAGAAACTTTAGTAAGTAAAGGCTTGTTGAAAAAATCTGCTGGTCTTGTGAAAATTCTTGGGAATGGTGATTTTTCAAAAAAACTTACCGTTGACGTAGACAAAGTGTCTGCTTCTGCGAAGGATAAAATTGAAAAAGCCGGCGGAACAGTGACTGTTGTTGAATAATGGTGAGGCTAGGATAATATGGCTAACAATCCTATTGTGAATATGTTTAAGGTAAAGGAATTACGGGAACGTATTTTTTTTACCTTTGTGGTGCTTGCTGTTTTCCGTCTTGGCAGTGTGTTGACCATACCGGGAATTAATCCTCAGGCTTTGACTGCGTATTTTGACTCTTTGACAAGGGGAAATGCGTTTGTTGATTATATGGATTTTTTTGCTGGAGGAGCTTTCTCTAATTTTTCTGTGTTTATGTTAGGTGTAATGCCTTATATTTCTACACAGATTATCATGCAGTTGGCTTTGATTATTTTTCCCTCTTTGAAGCGTATTGCACAAGAAGATGGAGGGCAAAAGAAAGTTCAGTCTTGGACAAGAATAGGTACTGTGTTTGTATGTCTGATACAATCTTGGGCTGTCACGGCCTATGCGTCTAGTATTCCTGGTGCCATTGTCCTAGAAAACCAACTTTCATTCAAATTGATTGCGATGCTTACTGTAACAACAGGTACGATGATAACTGTTTGGTTGGGAGAACAAATAACTGCACGAGGTATAGGAAATGGTATTTCCATGCTAATCTTTGCAGGTATAGTTGCTCGTCTTCCTTCTGCTGTCTGGGAACTAGGAAGGATGGTTTCCAATGGTGATATTAATATTGTTTTTGTCGTTGTTGTTGTTGTTATGTTTGTTGGAATTATTGCGTTGGTTGTTTACGAGCAACAAGGACAGCGAAAAATACCAGTTCATTATGCAAAACGTGTTGTTGGACGAAAAATGTATGGAGGACAAAGTTCTTATATTCCATTCAAGATTAACCCGTCTGGTGTTATTCCTGTGATTTTTGCTTCGTCTTTCTTGCAGTTTCCTTTGCAAATCGCAACAAGCCTTGGGCCTGATGTTCGTTGGCTTAACAGACTTGCAGCATTTCTTAGCCCGACAGGTGTGTGGTATAATATTTTTCTTGTATTGCTGATTGTTTTCTTTGCATATTTCTATACACAGGTGACACTGAACCCCACGGAAATTGCAAAGAATATCCGGGAAAACGGCGGCTCGATTCCTGGAATCAGAACAGATAAAACAGAAGATTACTTGCAGAAAGTTTTGAACCGACTTGTGCTACCCGGTTCATTGTATTTGGCAGGTATTGCTGTTTTGCCAACAATAATACAAAGTTTGTTTGGATTTCCACAGTCGATTTCAATGTTGATGGGAGGAACTTCTTTGTTGATTTTAGTTGGTGTAGATCTTGATACTATGAGTCAGATTGAAGCATTGTTGAAAATGCATCATCATGATGGATTAGTCAAGAAAGGAAAAATTCGTTCACGAAATTTATAGTTTCTGTGGAGAAGTTGTAGAATAAGATTGAGGAAATGTGTTATAATCGTTAAACTTGAATTGTAATCATTGCGATTTGCTATAATTTAGGTTTGATTATGCTCTTTTTCAAGGGGGATTTTGTGAAAGTACGAACCAGCGTAAAGCCTATTTGTGACAAATGTAAGGTTATCAAGCGTTGCGGTATTGTCCGCATCATTTGTTAAGTCGGA
>JAZSMM010000097.1:0-7906 GCA_045535895.1 Treponema sp. | reverse complement strand
ATATTTGGCTTCAATATCACAAAGATTAATTACCGCATATTCTTTCTTGAAAGGATAATTGGAAAAACCCCTCCTAGCAATACGCCTATACAGAGGCATTTGACCACCTTCAAACCCAATATAAACCTTTCCACCGGAACGGGCTTGCTGCCCTTTATTTCCACGTCCTGATGTTGTACCAAGACCAGAAGAAGAACCCCGTCCAAGTCTTTTTTTGTTTTTGTTTGCACCGTACGGTGCCTTAAGATCAAATTCTGACATCAGTTTATCTCCTCAACTTTTACAAGATGAGAAACAGAAGCAATCATCCCCAGAATAGCAGGATTTGCTTCATGCTCCACAACAGAATTGATTTTCTTTAATCCAAGGCTTCTGACAGTTGCCTTTTTTTCAGGCTTCTGTCCAATTGTACTCCGAACAAGAGTAACTTTAACTTTTTTTGCCATTCATTACCCCCACAAATCCTTAAGAGACCTGCCCCGGTTTTTTGCAACAACTCGAGCATCCATGAGATTTGACACCGCATCAAATGTCGCACGTACCACATTAACCGAAGTGTTAGAACCTAATGACTTAGCAAGAACATCCGTAGCACCAGCTGCCTCAAGAACAGCACGAACCGGACCGCCTGCAATAATACCTGTACCAGAACAAGCAGGCTTCAACAAGACAGAAGAACTTTTATACTTTCCAAGAATGTCATGGGGAATGGTTCCATTCTTAATAGGAACCGTAACCAAATTTCTCTTTGCCTTGTCTATGCTCTTTTTTATTGCCTCAGTAACGTCATTCGCTTTACCAAAACCAAATCCAACTCTTCCCTTTTGATCACCCACAACTGTCAGTGCAGAGAAAGAAAATCGTCTACCACCTTTTACGACTTTTGCAGTACGGTTAAGTTTAATCAACTTCTCCACAAATTCTTTTTCTTTGGGCTGATCTCTATCAAAATTCTTTTGGTGTTCCATAAGTTCTCCTAGAATTCAACTCCGGTTTTACGGGTGGCATCGGCAAGTGCTTTGACAACACCATGATACAAATAACCGTTACGATCGAACACAACAGCCTTTATATTTTTGTCAAGAAGGCGTTTCCCCATTGCCTCTCCAAGTTTCTCAGCATCTTCTTTTGTTGGCTTCAAAGAAGAAAATTCTTTTTCCAGAGTGGAAATTGACGCCAATGTCTTTCCAACAGTATCATCTATAGCCTGCACATATAAATTACAATTGCTACGTGTAACCGTTAGTCTAGGACGGTCAGCTGTTCCAGAAATCCTCTTACGGATATGAATTTTTCTCTTAAGCCGCTTTCTGTTTTTATCACTAAGCTTTCTTAACATATCATCCTACCCTTATTTAACGCCGGATTTACCGACCTTCCTTCTAATGGTCTCAGTTTCATAACGAATACCTTTGCCCTTGTAAGGCTCTGGCTTACGCAACTTTCTAACCTGAGCACAAAACTCTCCAACAACTTGCTTGTCTATTCCTGAAACCGTAAGTTTTCCTTGCCCATCCACAACAACAGAAAGCCCCTCTGGAATCAAAACCACAAAATCTGTCGAAAAACCAAGGTTCATAACCAACAAATTGCCCTGAACTTCTGCACGGAAACCAACACCGTTAATAATCAGGCTCTTTGAAAACCCGTCTGTAACACCGACAACCATATTATAAATCAAGTTGCGATATAACCCTTGATAGGCATTCGCCGCTTTAGAATTATCAGCAGGAGAAACGGTTATAGTATCATCTTTCTGCTCCACAACAATGCTTGATGTATAAGCCTGAGAAAGTTTTCCCTTTGGACCTTCAACTTCAATGACTGTCGGCTGAATATTGACCTTAACACCTGCCGGTATACTTACAGGAATTTTACCAATACGAGACATATTCCCTCCTACCAGATTGTACAGATCAATTCACCACCCACCATCTTTTCAGCGGCTTTTTTACCTGTGGTAACACCCTGACTGGTGGATACGATGACTGTTCCGTATCCATTATGAACACGGGGCAGATCCTTGTAACCAGAATAAACACGGCGACCTGGTGTAGAAACCTTGCGCAAGCCGTGAATAACCGACTGATTCATTTCATCATATTTCAAGAAAATACGAATTGTATTCAATCCACCTTCTGTTATTTTCTTAAAATTCTTAATATAGCCTTCGGTTTTAAGGATTTTCACGATTTCCAACTTAAGTTTGGAAGCAGGAACATCTACCTTCTCGTGGCGGGCCATTGCCGCATTCCTAACCTTTGTCAGCATATCTGCAATGGGGTCTGAAACGCTCATTTTTTTCTCCTACCTCTACCAGCTAGACTTTGTGACACCTGGCAACAGGCCTTCACTTGCTAACTTTCGAAAACAAAGACGACACATCTTAAATTTTCGAAGATACCCACGTGGACGACCACAGATTTGACACCTGTTATATTTACGTGTGCTGTATTTTTGCGGCCGTTCCGCTTTAATAATCATCGATTTTTTGGCCATGACATTCCCACCTATTTCCTAAAAGGCATTCCAAACTTGGCGAGCAAGGCACGAGCATCATTGTCAGTCGTGGCACTTGTGACAATAGCAATGTTCAATCCAGAAATTCTTTCAATTTTATCAAAATCAATCTCTGGGAAAATTATCTGCTCAGTGACACCAAGAGAAAAGTTTCCATGTCCGACAAAACCACAAGCCTTGATTCCGCGGAAATCCTTAACACGAGGCAATGCTACATTAATAAGTCTGTCCAAGAATTCGTACATCTTGGCACCTCGTAATGTAACCATTACACCAATTTCATTTCCCTGACGCAACTTGAAGTTAGCAATACTCTTCTTCGCCTTTGTCTTTACAGCTTTCTGTCCGGTTATTGCCGTAATATCAGTAACTGCGGCATCAAGAAGTTTCTTATTCGAAAGTGCGTCACCGACACCCATGCTCACAACAATCTTCTTGATTTCTGGAATCTGCATAACAGACGTATAACCAAGCTCCTTGAAAAGCTCTGGGGCGATTTTGTCCTTATAGACTTTCTTAAGCCGGGGTACATAATTACTCATTACAGTGTGTCTCCACATTTACGGCAAACACGAGTTTTCTTGTCGCCGTCGAGTTTATATCCAATTCTAGTAGGACCGCATTTTTTACAAACGATCGCAACATTAGAAATATGAATAGGTGCTTCTATTTCAGCTATTCCACCATGATCTTGAGCACTTCGCTTTTTCATTGCCTTTTTGACAATATTACAACCAGAAACAATGACCCTGTCCTTGTCTCTGATAACACGAACAATATTCCCTCGTTTTCCTTTGTCTTTTCCGGCAATAATCTCCACCAAATCGTCCTTGTGGATTTTGAATTTCTTGTTCATTTATCCAATTCTCCTTACAGAACTTCCGGTGCAAGTGATACAATTTTCATATAATCCATATCACGAAGCTCACGAGCCACAGGACCAAAAACACGCTTGCCTTTTGGGTTTTTGTTCGCATCAACAATAACACACGCATTATCATCAAAACGAATATAAGTACCATCAGGTCTTCGGTATTCTTTTGAAATTCGGACTATCACCGCCTTTTCAATCGATCCCTTTTTAATCGTAGATGTAGGAATTGCATCCTTAACAGCCACCACAATAATATCACCAATGGTTGCATAACGACGATGCGAACCACCAATAACCTTTATACATTGAACGAGTTTTGCACCGGAGTTATCCGCAACGTTCAAATTTGTTTGCATCTGAATCATTCTGGTTCCTCCTTATTTTGCCCGTTCAATTATTTCAGCGAGACGCCAACACTTTTCTTTACTAAGCGGACGACACTCAATAATACGCACTTTGTCACCAACATGAGCCTCATTGTTTTCATCATGAGCTTTGCATTTTTTGACGCGCGTTACATATTTCTTATAAAGCCTGTGCAATTTTTTTGTTGAAACAGAAACGACAATTGTCTTTTCCATTTTGTCACTTGTGACAATACCAACAAACGAACGTTTAGCAGCTTTATTAACCTGAACAACTTGTTCTTCCACGGGTCAGCTCCTTCTTTTCCTGTCCGGCAAGTTCTTTTTGCCGAATCAATGTATTAATACGAGCAATCTCTCGACGCATCGTACGCTTTTGCAAAGGGTTGTCTACATGCCCTATTACCATTTGAAAACGGAAATCCATGTATTTCCTTTTCAGTTCGTTCCTTTTAACAATCAACTCAGAATACGACAATTCTTTTTCTTTCTTAGCCATATAAACTCCTTAGTCAACCGTAGGACGAAAAGCAATCTTAGTCTTAATTGGCAATTTACTACCAGCAAGTTGCATAGCAGCTTCTGCCAAAGCCAAATCAACACCACCAACTTCAAACAAAATCTGTCCCGGCTTTATTACGGCAGCCCAGAATTCCGGAGCACCTTTACCTTTTCCCATTCGGGTTTCAGCAGGTTTTTTTGAAATTGGCTTATCTGGGAAAACACGAATCCAAACCTGACCTTTACGGTTTATTTTACGATTTAACGCCACACGAGCAGCTTCTATGTGACGTGCAGACAACCAAATTGGTTCCATGGCAACCAACGCAATTTCCCCAAAATCAATTGTATTACCACGAGTGGCATTACCCTTAATTCTGCTACGTTGAACCTTTCGATGCATAACTCTTTTAGGTGCAAGTGCCATAATTAACTCCTTGACGCCTTAGCCACACGCTCAGAACGTTGTGTTTTCTCCATACGTTCAGAACGTTCTCGCCTTGTTTTTTTTACCAATTGACCAGCATCTTCATTTTGCTCATGTCCATACATCATTCCATTGTACACCCAAACCTTGACACCTATTTTGCCAAAGGTTGTATGAGCTTCTGAAAAACCATAATCAATATCCGCACGCAAAGTGTGAAGCGGAACACGCCCCTCTTTATGCTCTTCGGTACGAGACATTTCAGCTCCACCTAGACGACCACTAATTCGAATTTTAACACCTTGACAGCCAGCCTTCATGGCATTACTTGAAGCCTGTTTCAACGCTTTTCGGAAAGAACCGCGATTAGCCAACTGCCTAGCCACATTCTGGGCAATAAGAGACGCATTGACTTCAGCTCGTTTTATTTCTTTAATTTTAATTTGAACTTTTTTGGTCAATCGCTTTTGAATCTCAACACCAATTTTTTCAATATTGGCACCTTTAACACCAATAATTACACCAGGGCGAGCTGTGTGAATCATTATAGTAACACGTTGCGGATGACGGACAATCTCTATCTCCGCAATATCTGCATTTTTACATTCTGGAAGATTATTAATCATTTTCCTAATTTTCAAATCTTCCAAAACCAAATCGGCATATTCACGAGAATCCGCATACCAACGCGACTGCCATGTCTTGTTGACACCAAGTCTCAACCCAACAGGATTAACTTTCTGTCCCATCTTATTCCCCCGCCTTTTCATCAACTACGACGGTGATATGGCACATGCGTTTCAGAAGCATATCAGCACGACCACGAGCACGAAACCACACACGTTTCAGACGTGGACCTTCGTCAATACGAATTTCCTTCACATACAGCATATCTTCATCAAGTTTCTTATTTGCATACAACGCATTTGAAATTGCAGATTTCATCGTACGATGAATCAATCCTGCCCCTTTCTGTGGCATATTTTCAAGAATAGCCATAGCTTCTGAACAGGTTTTGCTTTTTACTACATTTGCCACAGGACGAACCTTTGTAGGCGATGCAATAAGAAATTTAGAAACGGCTCTATATCCAGTTTTTTCAGCCATCATATCCACCTATTTCCCAGCCTTTTTGTCAGAGCCAGCATGCCCACGGAAAATGCGAGTAGGTGCAAATTCACCCAACTTGTGACCAACAAGGTTTTCCGTAATGTATACTGGAATCCACGACTTGCCATTATACACCGAAATAGTATTACCAACCATTTCAGGTATAATCGTAGAACAACGCGAATACGTTTTTATTGTTTTCCGATCCGCAGCTTTGTTCATTTCAAGCACCTTTTTATACAAGCTCTTTTCAATAAAAGGGCCTTTTTTAACAGATCTTGACATGGTTATCTCCTATCCTACTTCTTCTTCCGGCGCGAAACAATAAATCTGTTCGACACTTTCCGTTTATTACGGGTTTTATATCCACGACAAGGCTGTCCCCAAGGCGTAACAGGGTTTCGTCCCTTACCAGCTCCTTCACCACCGCCAAGTGGATGATCAACAGGGTTCATTGCCATACCACGCACAGTAGGACGAATACCCCGCCACCTATTACGTCCGGCTTTACCTAATTGGGTGTTCATACGATCTTCATTACCAACAACTCCAATTGTTGCATAACATTTTCCATGTACACGTCTCATTTCAGTGGAAGGCAATCTAATAGTGACATAGCCACCTTCTTTTGCAACAACCTGAGCACTAGCCCCAGCAGAACGAACCAACTGCCCCCCGCGTCCTATCGTCAATTCGATATTATGAACTGTAAAGCCAACAGGAATAGCTTCCAAAGGCAACGCATTACCAACAACAGGAACAGCAGTAGGACCAGACATTATCTTTTGTCCAACAGACAGACCTTTAGGAGCTATAATATAACGTTTTTCTCCGTCCGCATAAAAAACCAATGCAATATTTGCACTTCTATTCGGATCGTACTCAATTGTTTTCACCGTACCTGGAATTCCATGCTTGTCACGCTTAAAATCCACATCCCGATACCTTCGTTTATGCCCTCCGCCTTGATGACGAACAGAAATTCGCCCCTTAGCACCTCGCCCGGCACGAGCCGCACGACCATGGGTCAAACTCTTTTCCGGCTTGTCGGTTGTTATTTCATCTTTCCGCAAATCAATACGTGTTCTTGTACCTGCGGTTATCGGCTTATAAACTTTAAGAGCCATATTTCTTCATTCCTTTTTCCTAGCAAGGCAAAAGCTAAACGCCTTCAAAAACCTTGATTGTCTCGCCAGGTGCCAATTTGACAATGGCTTTTTTCCAACTGGAAGTCTTGCCTGTTCGATAACGAACACGCTTTTTCTTTCCATCCACATTCAAAATCGTACACCCAACAACTTTCACATTAAAAAGTCGCCCTACGGCTTCTTTTACCTGAATTTTATCTGCTGCAGGATCTACTTTAAATACATATTTCCCTTCTTCGCGCAATTCGGTTGCCTTTTCAGACAAAACAGGCTCAATAAGCACATCTTCGTACATCATCATTCAGCCTCCTCTTTACTATAAAAACCTGAAAGGTTTTTTGCCGCAGACTCAAGCATAATAATCTTTCTGCCATAAAAGAGATCATGAGCACACAACCTATTGTACGACAAGAAGGAAACAGCAGGAATATTCCGACCTGCCTGTTTAATTTTTTTGTCATCATCTTTCAAGACAATAACTGTACGACCTTCAGCAGGGAAATTTTTCAAAATAGAAACCAAATCTTTTGTTTTTCCACTTTCTACCGTAAAATCTTCCACAACTGTCAACCTGTCATTTTGTGCTTTCATGCTCAAAATAGACTTCATTGCAAGTCTTTTAACCTTTTTAGGTAATGAATAACTGAAATCACGAGGCTTAGGCCCAAAGACAACTCCACCCCCTCTACACAACGGAGACTTTTTATCACCTCGTCGTGCACGCCCAGTTCCCTTCTGTTTATATGGTTTTGCATTACTACCATGAACTTCCGATCTATCTTTCGTACAGGCAGTACCAACACGTTTGTTTGCCAACTCATTATTGATGGCGTAATAGATAACATCTTCATTTACAGGAAGACCAAACACACTGTCATCAAGATTAATCGTTCTAATTTCTTTACCATCGACTGAATAGACTTTCTTTTCCATATGTCATCCTCTGCCGTTATTTTTTCAC
>JAZSMM010000099.1:0-9081 GCA_045535895.1 Treponema sp. | reverse complement strand
AAAACAGAGGAGGGTGCCCTTTAGGGAGAAGACCTCTGTTTTTCCCGTCGCTGGGACCCACTTGCCTTCCCCCACGTTGCACGCAACACGTTTACATGCGACACGGTTACATGTCACGGCTTCATGTTTTGCTTACGCACGGACGGGAGGGGGATTTATCTGTGCCAATATTATTGCGCCAAATATCAAAAAGCAGCCCAAACCCATTCGGAAAGTTAAAATTTCCCCAAGGAAGATGCAAGAAAAAACCACACCAAAAACAGATTCCATGGAAAGCAGCAAGGAAGCCATTGTTGGCGATGTGTATTTTTGGCAAACATTCTGCAAAAAGAACGCCACCATTGTACTGAACAAACCAAGATAAAACATAGAAGCGATGGTTTTTGCACTTTGGAAAGCCTGCACAGGAAAACCTCCGTCCATAATTGGAGCAAGAATCCAAGAGAAAACAGCAGCAAAAATCAACTGCAATACAGTAAGCAAAACGGCATCTTCGGTTGCGTTGTACCGCGAAATAAAAATCATGTGCAAAGAAAAGCCCACACCGCAAACCAGCGTAAGGATGTCTCCAATGTTCACGGACAAATCATCTTGCAACGAAAGCAACGCAATTCCTGTTATTGCAATAAAAGCAGCCATGAAAACCTGAATTCCTGGACGGCGTTTTGTCAGAATCCACAAAAACAACGGAACCAAAACCACATAAATTGTAGTCAAAAATGCATTCTTTCCGGCAGTTGTATATCGGCACCCAATTGTCTGAAAAGCGTATGAAGCAAAAAGAAAAAAACCTAAAATGGCACCGTGCAAAAAAATGCTTTTGTTCATCAATTTGAATTTTTTATGGCAAATAGCAGCCAAGGCCACGCCTGCAATACTGAACCTAAAGGCAAGCATGTAGATTGGACTTACAATGTCCAAAGAATCTTTTACAACGACAAAGGCAAACCCCCAAATTGCGGCGGTAAGCAACATTCCACAAGAAGCAATAATAGATTTTGACACCATAGGAATCAAAAGTATACCAAAAAAAGATATTTTTTTCTTGTAGTTAGCTTAAAAAACAAGATAAAAAGCAATTGTTTTTACTGCATTCTATTTTCTTGTACATTATTCTTTTCAATGCGAAGTTTTGTAAACAATGCGAACATTTCAATAAAAACGCATAAAAATATACCTATTTCCTGTTGCATTTTTTATTTTTTTGCATATACTTTTATTTGTAGGAAAGAAAATGATGCAGAAAGATAATTCAGAAAAACTTGTTGTTAGATGTATTGGTGTTTTGTTTTTTAGTTTGTTTTTTACAATAGCCGGATTGGTATGCCTTTTCTTGGTGCCTTCAAAAGCCCCCAACCCCATGAGCGACGCCGTGGAAAAGGAAGTTGAATTGGCAAACATCCCATTGATAGAAGCCAATCCCGTACAGGATTTACCGGAACTACCTGTGGTCCAAGTTTCTTTGGAAGAGTCTTTTATGCCAAAAAATTTTTCCGACACTTCCTATAAGATTTCTATTGACAACCAAACTCCCAAAATTGATTCTGGACTGGAACTTTATCGTTCCATTCATTCCAAGGCTGCTGTGGAATGGTTCTACACAAGCATTACAGAAAGCCGTGACATTGCCTGTGCCGTTTTGGAAGCCGCAGACAAAAACGACATTCCCTTGTCGCTTGCCTTTGCGTTGGCATACACAGAAAGCCGGTATAAAGTCACGGCGGTTAACAAAAACAAGAATTCTTCAATCGACCGCGGCCTTTTCCAGTTGAACAACAAGTCTTTTCCCGATTTGGAAGAATCTGATTTCTTTGACCCTTACACAAGCGCAAAATATGGAATGTCCCATCTACGCCACTGCCTGAACACTGCCGGAAATGAAGTTTCTGCTTTGGCAATGTACAACGCAGGAACAAACAGGGTACGCAACAACGCCACTCCGCAAGTAACCCTAAATTATGTTTCAAATATAATCAACTACAGACAAGGACTTGATGAATTGTTTGACTCGGAAGTAGTACAGTTTTATAAAAACGGGACAAACTTGTTCATCGCCGCAAACACGCCTGAAAAAGCAAAATCTGTCCGCTAGTCGTCGGTTTCAGCTCGCAAGTCAATTCAAACCGTTTAAAACGTAAGACTCATTGTTTCTGTTCAGCAATTCGCATATCAACTGATTTGCCTGCATACAAAAAATACCCAAAGCGGGGAAACCGCCTTTTTTGGCGCGGAACATCTGTTCTTCCAGTTTTTTTTCAAGATTTTTTACATCCACCCGTCCGGTCAAGGTTTTTGGCATATTCGGGACAATATATGTGGCAATAATTTTTGACGCTTCAAAATCAAAGTTTGGAAGAACGCCGCCTTCTTTTTCCACGGCAAAATTATAGTCATCGCTTGCTTTGTCGGCAAGTTTCCATGTCACACGCTGACCGTTTGTGCAAGGTTCGCTAAGAAACAGATAGTGGCCGTGTTTTTTTTGGAATGCTTCAATAAAATTTTGCTGGAACGGCTTCATATAGTCTTCCGCAAAGTCTTTTCCGTTTGTTGGCAAAAAATAATCAGGCCTGTCCAAAAAAGCGTTTTGATTTTTGTCCGCATGCCACATCTGAGCCTGCTGCCATAGGCAAACATTGGAATCTTTGAATATAGTTGTAGGGGAAGAAAAAATGAGCTCGCTAGATTGTTTGGCGAAAAGCAACTTTCCTGAATTGCGTTTATATGTTATGGGGATTGCACTAGCTGCCTTTATCAAATCAAATTTTGCTGGACCTTGCATCCCCACAAAACCTTGTTGCGCTTCTGCAAGACAGCTAAAGCCTATCACTGTTTTGCAATCCTTTATTCTTCGCGCAACATGTTTCATGGCTGCTATAAAGTGGTTTTGAAGATAATCTTGGATATTGTCCCCGTCCACAATCATGTTTGGTGCAAAATCTTTGCCAGCCCAAAACAACGTGAACATAGTGGACTGTATATATTCAAAAATTGGATTGCCTTTTTTGAGCTTGTTTAGCTGCACAAAATGCTGCGCTGCTCCGCCTGCTTCTTTTAGTTTTTTTAAATCAATGCCTGCCGCCTCCAATGTCCAAAGTGGTGCGCCTTCTCCGTCCGTCATACGACACCAATTTGCAATTACGGGTTGAACGACAACAAATATTTCCTGTTCTTCCGCTTGTTTTAGGATTGAACGCAGTTGGGCTAGATACTCTTCGTCATATTTTTCAGGTTCGTCAGGCTCCACAGCTTCCCAAGGAAGTTGCCATACAACCAAATTTATGCCTTTGTGCTTTAGATTAAGAAAAAAAGATTTTGCATCTTGTGGCTGTATGTTTTGGCCGAGTCTTTGTTCAAAAGGGATTTTAGGAACATGAACAACAAGCCCTCTGAAAATTTTTATTTTGTCCTGAGCATCATATATTTTGCCGTCACGTAAAAAGAAAAATGGTTCCTGTTTCACTTTTTACATCTCCTAATGTTTTCACCGCAAGGACACAAACAAAACAAGACCACCAGCAGGAACGCTGCATAGTGGTCTGTTTCCCGTGTACAGGGATTGAAAAAAAACAGATATTGTTATTCAGTCAAAATTTTTATGACTTGTGCCTTGTCCGTAGTGTTTAATATTTCTTGGCGTTTTTCCGCACTCTTGAACAGGAGACTGACTTCAGCAAGGAACTGCAGATGCGGACCCGTTTTGTTTACAGGCGAAAGGGTCATAATAAAAATACGACAAGGTTCTTGATCCAACGAATCAAAGTCCACCGGGTTGTCGGAAACGCCAATGCAAGCTACAAGGTCTGAAACGGTGTCTGTTTTCCCATGGGGAATGGCAATTCCATGCTTCATGCCTGTAGACATCTTGCGTTCTCTGTCCAAAACACAATCATGTGCGGCCTGCTTGTCAGTGACCTTTCCTGCAGAAACCAAAATATCCAACATTTCATCAATGATTTCTTCTTTTGTTGTACCTTTCAAATGTAAATTTACAGTTTCAGGTGTCAATACAGATCTTAAGTTCATAGATTCAGTTTATGATTAGTTGCATTAAAAGTCAAGGAAAAAATATTGGTTTTGCCAATTTTTCTATGTGTTTTTGTTTTGCTTTTTGATAGAATGGAAACATGAACGAGATAGAAAAATTCAGGGCGGATGTTCGCCGTGCAATAAAACATGAACGCAACGAGAACTCAGGTTCTTACGACGGCTTGCGTGCAAGCAAAAAAATAACAGAATTTTTTTGCCGTAGCGCAGGTTCTTTGCAAAGCCTTGCATCTTCCATTGCAGAATATTGGCTGGAAGACAAAGTGGGTTCAACAGGTGACTATAAAACCGAACCTACACAAGAGAACGTTGATTGGTTGGCAGCTGCCTTGTCTTTTCTCCAAAAGGACTTGGACGAATGCGGGTGTTTAACTGGTTCGGACTGGCAAAAACTTGGAGAACTCGTGAACTATGAAGCCGAGGACTTGCCAATAGAAGAACTTTCTGCGCTAATGTCAATGCTTTTGGAAAAGAAGGCTTTTTGATGGATTTTACGTACAAAAAATGCACCCAATGCCCAAGGGAATGCGGGGCAAACCGCACGTCCAGTTTTGGTTTTTGCGGCGAAAGCGAACAAATACGCATTGCAAGTGCCTGCCTACATTTTGGAGAAGAACCGCCTATAACGGTTTTTGGCGGGTCTGGAACTATTTTTTTGACGGGTTGTAATTTGCGCTGTGCATTTTGCCAAAACTATCAAATTTCACAGCAGGGAATGGGAGCATACATTTCCTTTGATGATTTTGCTGAAATATGCATCAGGCTACAGGAAAAAGGGGCGGAGAACATAAACATTGTCACGGCAAGTCATGCCGTTCCTGCCTTGGCAAAGGCTCTTGAAACCGCCAAGACAAAAGGACTTGAAATTCCTGTATGCTGGAATTCTTCCGCATATGAAAAAGTTCAGGTTCTTGAGCTGCTTGACGGTCTTGTGGACATTTGGCTGCCTGATTTTAAAAGCATAAATTCGGATTTGAGCGGCAAAGTATTCAAGGCCAAAGATTACCCTGAACACGCAAAAGAAGCAATCTTGTATATGACAAAGAAAAGTCCGCTTGTACTGAAAAATGTACGGAATCCCAACAATCCTACGGAAACACGTGAGAAAATGCTTTCTGGTGTTATTGTCAGACATTTGTTTTTGCCGGGACATATGGAAGACACAATTTTGGCACTGGACTGGCTTAAAAAGAATGTGGACGGCAAGGCTTTTGTTTCTCTTATGTCCCAATACACTCCTGTTCCTTTCAAAGGCGACAACGACGCAGAGGCAACCCAACGAAAAAATGCACTTTCTGCTATGGAAAACCGTCTTGTTTCCAAAGGAGAATTCCAGGAGATCCAAGACATTTTGGCAGCATATGACTTTGAGAACTTGTTCTACCAAGAACTGGAACAAGACACAAGTTGGTTGCCTGATTTTGCAAAGACGCAGCCTTTTTCCAACGAATTGGCAAAACCCATTTGGCATTGGAAGAAGTGTTTTATATAGCAAAATGAATTCCTTTTTTTACACAACCAACCAAAATTATGATATACTTTTTTTATGAGTTCTAATTCTAAGTTTCCCGTTTTGACAGGCACAGCCGTTCCGCTTGGTGCCATTAGGACAAAAAACAGTTGTGGCGTTGGAGAGTATCCTGACTTGGTTGCTTTTGCCGCTTTTTGCAAAAAAGCCGGACTTGGCTTGGTTCAGTTATTGCCTGTGAACGACACCGGCACGGAAAGTTCTCCGTACAGTGCGTTGTCTGCGTTTGCTTTGCATCCGTTGTACATAAGCATAGAAAGTCTGCCGGAATTTGCTTGCGTCCCCAAGGCAAAAAAAATGCTAAAGGAACTTCATGCAAAGCATGACAGCAAATCAAGATTTAATTACCGAACGCTTAGGGAAGAAAAACTTTCTATCTTGCGTTTTATTTTTGAGGAATGTTCAAAAGACATAACAGCAAAAGCAAATGACGGGGAGCTTGGCAAATGGATTGCTCACAACCCTTGGGTTGTGGAGTACGCTGTTTTCATGGAGTTGAAAAGGCAGTTCAACGAGGCTTCTTGGAAAGAATGGCCCAAGGAATTCCGCCGTATTACCAAAGAAAAAATTGAAGACCGCTGGCAAGACAAAAATCTTTTTGAAAAACACTTGTTTTTTGCATGGCTTCAGATGAGGGCAGCCCAACAATTCAAACAAGCCTCTGATGCAGTTGCAGAAAAAGGTCTTGTTCTTAAAGGTGACATTCCAATTATGATGAACGAAGATTCTGCCGACGCATGGGCACATCCAGAATTCTTTGACGACGGAATGAGAGCGGGTTCTCCGCCTGACGGGTTCAACCCATTGGGACAAAACTGGGGTTTTCCTATTTACCGTTGGGACAACTTGGCAAAAGACGGCTATTCATGGTGGAAAAACCGCCTTGTCTGTGCGTCGCAATACTACAAGGCGTACCGAATAGACCACGTACTTGGGTTTTTCCGAATTTGGGCTACAAGCGAAAATGAATCCACGGCAGCAATGGGAACAACGCAACCTTCGGAATGCATTACAAAAAAAGAGTTGGAAAAACTTGGCTTTGACAAAGACAGAATCCGTTGGCTAAGCCAGCCCCATGTTCCCACTCGTGCCATAGAGGACGTAAACAACAATGATTATCTTGGAACTCACGGAATTCTTCATAAACTGATGGACAGAATAGGCGACGAGGAACTTTGGATTTTCAAACCAGAAATCAAAGGCGACAAGGACATTTGGCATATGCAGGATGTTCCAGACGCTGTCAAAACAAGGCTTGCCGAATTCTGGAGAGACAGGACCCTTGTCCCGTTAAAAGCGGACAAATTCGTTCCTTTGTGGACATACCAAGACACAACGGCATGGAAGTCTTTATCGCAGGAAGAAAAAAAATCCTTGGAAGAACTCTTTGGAAAGAAGAACGCCAAGCAAGATAAATTGTGGGAAAACCAAGCAAGGACATTGTTAGGAGAACTTGTCGCAGCCACAGACATGATAGCCTGTGCGGAGGATTTGGGGGCAAACCCGGAATGCCTGCCGCAAGTCCTGGCGGACCTTTCGATTTTGCGGCTGTGCGTTGTGCGTTGGTGCCGTGATTGGGGCAAAGAAGGACAACCCTTTAATCTATTCAAAGATTATCCTAAAAACAGTGTCGCTACATCTTCTGTGCATGACTCTTCTACATTGCGTTTGTGGTGGCTGGAAGAGAACGACGCAAAAGATTTTTTGCACGACTTTCCCCCGGAAAAAGACGAGGACAAGATTACAGCAGGTGTTTACACCCCGCAAACCGCCCGTTATCTTCTTGGCAAAATAGCAGAAGCCGCAAGTTGTTTTTGCGTGCACCCTATTCAAGATTTCCTTTCGCTTTCTTCGGCGTATTATAATGACGACGCACAACAAGAACGAGTAAACATTCCTGGCAGTGTGACTGAATTCAACTGGACATACAGACTGCCTGTTACGATAGAAGAACTTGTTCAGGATAAAGATTTGATACAAGCTATAAAAGAAATTTCTTCTTTGCACAAAAAGGAATGTGCTAAGAAAAAATAGTTTTTAAAAAGCAATACCTTTTGGTATAATTATACTGTTTTATGGGAGAAGCTTAATTTTATGATTAGATTTTGTGTATGCGAAGAAAACATTAAGGTACAGGAAGTATCACTAAATGAATTTCATGTTTCAAAAGAAATTCGTGACAAATGTGATTTTGACGGCAATTTGTTTGCTTCCACAGGAAATGTGATTCTTGCGAATTTCAAGAACGTGCGTTTGTTCGCAAAGAAAATAAATGACATGATAGAAAAAGAATCCACGGATATTGTTTCCGCCGGCAAAAAAATGGTAAAAGCTGGACAACTGAACGCCATGGGTCTTATTGACGAAATTTTCCACTATGTATGTGCCCTTTTCCGCCGCGACATCAACAAATCTGTTTTTGACGAATTGCTTGTTCACTTGGAGCTTTCTTTTGGCAAAGAACAAGTGGACAGGCTGCTTGCAGAATTTTCCATGGACTTTCCGCCAACGGCAGTATACCGTGGAGAAATATCCATCCAAGATTATCTTGCCGACGACGGGCTGGACGCCGTTACAGGACTTAGACGTTCAAACAGAGTGTCCACGCTAGAAGAAATAATTCTTCTTAAACTTGCAAATGAAAACCCTGCATTTAAACCTTTTTATATATTGTTTGGGGACGAAAGACTTTCCAGCCTTAAAATTTATTCTTCTGCATGGGAAAAGATAAAGGACTTCTTTAAGTCGCAACCTGGTTTTGGTCCAAACGGCGTGGATTTAATTTCAATGTTAAAAGAACCTGTCGTGTTCAGCCCCAACAGTCTAAAAGGTCAGTTGGATTATATTCGTATTCATTGGAAAGACTTGCTTGGCGAGTGGCTGGCAAGATTGCTTTCCGGCATGGACATGATTAGCGAAGAGGAAAAAGCCGCCTGGACATCAATGGCGGGATTCACCCCAGAAATGGAACCTTACAGCTACGACTCTTTGATGAACGAATATGAAAGGTTCAGCCCAGACAGCGAATGGATGCCAAAAGTTGTTCTTATGGCAAAGACAGTGCTTGTGTGGCTTGACCAGCTTTCAAAAAAATACGCAAGGGAAATCACACGGCTTGACCAAATTCCGGACGAAGAACTTGACTTGCTTGCACAGCGTGGGTTCACTGGTTTGTGGTTAATCGGTTTGTGGGAGCGTTCCCATGCCAGCAAACGAATCAAACAGATTTGCGGCAACCCAGAAGCAGCCGCTAGTGCATACAGCCTTTACGACTACGACATAGCACAAGGACTAGGCGGCTGGGGTGCTGTGGACAACTTGCGCCGCCGTTTGTGGCAACGAGGAATTCGTCTTGCCTCCGACATGGTTCCAAACCACACGGGCATGGATTCAAGATGGGTGAATGAACATCCGGACTTGTTTGTGCAACGCAGGGATTGCCCGTTCCCGCAATACACCTTCAACGGTGAAAACCTTTCCCTAAGCGACAGGGTTGGCGTGTATTTGGA